>CAKRNX010000131.1 GCA_934371475.1 uncultured Lachnospiraceae bacterium | reverse complement strand
CAAAGAAATCAAGCGCGAGGATTTTGGAGGGGTCATGAGAGAGAGTTTTTGTGACATTTTCAACAACCATCATAGGAAGCCCCTGTATCTCGCCGTATTTTTTTGTATTGGGATTATCATGTTCTGTGATAACATGAGTATCCGTGTAAGTCTGGGCGGTAATGCCAAATTTGTCTGCGTCATCGAATACAGATCGCACGTAGTTCATGGGGATTGATTTGCGGTAAATCAGTTCTCTGCGTGCAGAATCGTAGATTTGTCCGCCATTGAAACAGATAATATAGCAGTTTTCACCGGTCAGGCCGAGGCGTTCAGCCTGCAGTTTGGCGCTGGGAAATGCTCTGCCGGTGCAGATAACTACAACGTGACCCTTCTGGAGCAGTTCTTTGATTGCACGACGGTTTCCGTCGGAAATGTCATGGTCATCATTCAGGAGCGTGCCGTCCAGGTCAGTGAAAAAGATACGGCGTTTTTTTTCATGCTCCATGAAAGCTTCCAGCGCTTCGTCGCTCTCGGAAATCCAGATATCTTCTTCCTGGGCTGTCAGACCGAGATATTCTCTGAGCGTACAGGTTTCATCACTGAAATTCCACTGGTCGGTGAGATCAAAAATTTCATCAAAATCGGCCTTTCCGGCCATATAGCGTTCTCGAAAAGTCATAAATCCTCCTTTGTGATCAATGAGTGTTTTTATATGTCCGCATCTGAGTTAGCAGCTCATAGGGGATTTTCAAATTCCCCCTGCCGCATCCCAGCTGGATGTCAGGTTTGTTATCTCCGTGAAAATCAGAGCCTCCGCTGATGCAGAGATCAAGATGGCGTGCCAGCTTGCGGATCAGATTTTCCTGTTCCGGGGTGTGAGTAGAATAAAGGGCTTCTACACCGATCAGTCCTGATTGTTTCAGTTCACGGAGCAGATGTGTTAGTTCCGGTTCCGGCAGATGGTACTGGAAGGGATGAGCCAGTATGGGGATGCCGCCGGTGCTGCGGATGATTTGTACCGTCTCGAATGGAGAGATCCGCTCGCGGGGAACATAATATTTGCAGTGCTCACCGATGTGAGTTCGGAAAGCGTCTGCCATAGTGGGAACATAACCGTGTGCTGCCAGATATCTGGCGAAATGCGCTCTTGTCCAGATGGTGTCGCCAAACTCCTCCATCATGGAGGTCTCGGAGATCAGAATGCCATCATCGGCCATCCGGCGAATGATTTTCAGATTGCGTTCCCGGCGTTCCTGCTGGAGACGGGTAATTTCATCGCGCAGAGAGGTATTGTTGGGATCCACATCCAGTCCCACGATATGGATATCCTGCTTACCGTAGACGGTGGAAAATTCGATGCCGGGAACCAGTTCAATCTGACAGCGGGCTGCTGCTGCCATGGCCTGGGATATGCCGGAGAGAGTGTCGTGGTCGGTGAGTGCAATCGCACTCAGCCCCTGGCGGCCGGCCAGTTCGATCAGAAGTTCCGGCGTCAGTGTGCCGTCCGAACAGGAAGAGTGAGTATGGAAATCAGCTAATTTCATAAGTCTATGGTCCTTGTCGTATTAAATTCAAGAATGCCCCGGTATTTACGCGGGAAATAAGCCAAGTAGTCATGTCCACATGGGGATTTGATTGCTTTTGCAATTGATAACAGGGAGCCTACTTGGTGTGGTTAAATACTCTGCTGATTTGCAGAGAAGGTTGTCATGATCTTTAATAGTATAATGGAAAGGAAAAGTAAATTCAAGCGTGCATTTAGAATAGAACTTGCGAAACAGGTGAAAAAAGGGTATTATGTTTAAGAAGAAGTTTGCAGAAAAACAGGAGCAGAACAGGAAAGTGACAGAAGATGACGGAAAAAATATATGATACAGACGCTTATTGCCAGAGCTTTCAGGCTCAGGTGATTTCATGCGGGGAAAGCAAAAATGGATTTGAGCTGATACTTGACAGAACTGCATTTTATCCGGAGGGAGGCGGACAGCCGGGAGATTATGGATCTCTGGCGCTGCTGGCGGCCGATGGCAGTCAGGCTGAGATTGTCCGTATTAAGGATACACAGGAAAAGGACGGTGATGTGATCCACCTGGCAGAGCAGTATGTGGAACCGGGAACCCTTGTGCAGGGGCAGATTGACTGGATACACCGTTTTGATCTGATGCAGAATCATTCAGGGGAACATATCGTCAGCGGTCTGATCCATGCCAGGTATGGCTATAACAATGTGGGGTTCCACATGGGGAGCGATACGATTACGGTAGATCTTGACGGAGAGTTTTCTGTGGAGGACATGAGAGAGTTCGAGCGTCAGGCTAACCAGATTGTCTGGGCAAATACCAAGACGGATATCAGGGTGTACTCAGAGGAAGAGATAAAAAAACTGGAATACCGCAGCAAAAAGGAACTGCACGGACAGGTCAGGATTGTGACTTTTGAAGGAGCGGATACCTGTGCCTGCTGCGGAACGCATGTGAGATATACCGGCGAGATCGGTCTGATCAAGCTGATTTCTCTGGAAAAATTCAGAGAAGGAGTGCGGATGGAAATGCTCTGTGGACGCCGCGCACTGAATTATATGAATGAAATGTGGGAGCAGAACAGACAGATTTCTGTGATGTTGTCTGCAAAGCCCGGAGAAACTGCCGCAGCAGTTATGCGTCTGAAAGAGTCCGCTCAGAGAGACAGTATCCAGATGGCTCAGATGGAGGCACGCATGTTTGAAGAGAAGGCGCAGCAGCTGAAGGGAACAGGAAAGGTGCTGCTGTTTCAGGAAGGACTGTCCGCAGACAGTGTGCGCAGGCTTGCGGTAGCTGTCATGGAAACGTGTGGAGGCCGGTGTGCTGTATTTTCAGGCAGTGATGAAGAAGGATACAAATATGCGCTGGGTGAAAAGGACGGAGATCTGCGGGAGCTGATCAAGCAGATGAACACAGCGCTGAATGGCCGCGGTGGCGGCAAACCATTTTTTGCACAGGGAAGTGTAAAAGCAGACCAGAAAGCAATAAGAGAATTTTTTGAATTCAAATAAGCATTTTCTGGCTTCCAGTGTGCGGAGCCCCAAGCGGTGGATCAGGGGGATGCTTATGTCAGTGGAAGTTAGGAGCTCCCGCTGACAGTTGCCAGGCGACTGCGTTCATGGGCAAGTTTGCCCGCTATTCTTGAACGATAAGCATAGCTGCCTGGCTTGCTACTCGCAGAAATAAAAATATGGAGAGAATATTATGTCAGAACAGAAAAAAAGAAGGCGCGGAAGAAAATTTCTGATTGTTTTGGGAGTGATACTGGGACTGCTGCTGGCGGCAGGTGCGGCAGTGTATGCGGCTTTTGCACAGAAATATTATGGAAAATCCAATTATGTGTCTGATAAAAAAGAAGCAAAAGTTTATGAGACCCTGGAGCCGGAGACGGAGATTAACGAAAAGGGCGGCATCGAGTATATTACGGAACAGACGCTGGATTCGGAGGCTGCTGTCGCGGTTCAGAAGGTGTTTGCAAATGGGCTGCAGTCCGTCAAGGGGCAGACGGCAGTGAATACGGAGGGTGTATACAATCTGCTGATCATTGGTGTAGACAGGAGAGATGATAGCTGGTATGGCAATTCGGATGTGACGGCACTTCTGACGCTCAATCACAATAAAAAGAAAATTTATATGACAGTGTTCCAGAAGGATCTGGCGGCGGATATTCCGGGTATCGGAGTGCGCAAACTGAGTGCGGCATGCGCCCATGGAGGAGCCAGACTGCTGGTGGAGACACTGGAAGAAAATTACGGTATCTCAGTTGACAATTATCTGATGATAGATTTTAATGCCCTGCTCCATATGGTGGATCTGGTGGGCGGAATAGATATTAATGTGGCAGAAGATGAAGTGACGGCGGTGAACGGCTATATTAGGGCGGTGTGCGAAGCAAATCAGGAACCCTATGAGGCACATATGCTGACAGGAAGCGGATGGATGCATCTGGACGGTTATCAGGCAGTAGGATATTTCAGAAACCGTAATTCTGAAGGTGATAGTACATCTGGGATGACAGACCGTCAGGAAAGAGTACTGAATGCCGTTATGAATGAGATAAATATTGAGGATCTGGGAGATATCAGCAGCCTTATTCAGGAATTTCTTCCCTATGTAACGCATAATATTACGCAAATAAAGCTGCTGTCACTGATAAAAGATCTGCCTTCTATGATGGATTATGATATGGAAGATCAAATGATTCCCTATGATGGAATGTATCATACAGAAGGTGGAATACTGGTGCCGGATATGGAAGCGACACTTCAGAAACTGTATGGCACAATCTATTCCGGTGTGCAATGAAAAATGGTTTAACCGAAGCAAGTAAGTCCCATGCTTCAATTGCGAAAAGCAATACGTAAGCCCCCTGTTTCAATTATCGGGGTTTTGGATTAAAACGAGAAAAGGAGAAGCAATATATGTGCGGTATTTTAGGATTTACAGGGGAAGAGCAGGCGGCCCCGATCCTGTTGGCAGGACTGTCAAAACTGGAGTACAGAGGATATGATTCAGCCGGAATGGCTGTTTTAAATGATAAGACAGGGAAGATTGATATTGTAAAGGCCAAGGGAAGGCTGCAGATCCTGGCTGAGAAGACAGATGACGGAAAAGCAATGCCGGGCTTCTGCGGTATTGGCCATACGCGCTGGGCCACTCACGGAGAACCTTCTGAGATCAACGCGCATCCGCATTACAGCGATGACAAAATGGTAGTGACCATACATAATGGCATTATTGAAAATTACCAGGAATTAAAAGAAAAACTTCTGAGAAACGGATATACGTTTTATTCAGAGACAGATACCGAGGTTGTGACAAAGCTGATTGATTATTACTATGAAAAAACACATCACAATCCTCTGGATAGCATTGCCAGCGTAATGCTGAGAGTGCGCGGTTCCTATGCGCTCGGAATTATGTTCCAGGATCGTCCGGGTGTGATCTATGCGGCAAGAAAAGACAGTCCGCTGATCCTCGGTCAGAACGATAAGGGTACGTTTATTGCCTCTGATGTGCCGGCAATTCTGGCATATACACGGAGTGTTTATTACATTGGCAATATGGAGATGGCAGAGCTGACACGTGATGAGATTACATTCTATAACATTGACCGGGAAAAGATCGAAAAAGAGAAAGTAGAGATTAACTGGGATGCGCAGGCGGCAGAAAAAGGCGGCTATGAGCATTTCATGATGAAGGAGATCCATGAACAGCCTAAAGCGGTGCGTGATACGGTAAATGCCTATGTGAAGGAAGATGGGATCAACCTGAGTGAAGTGGGGATCGGCGATGAGTTTTTCCGGGGACTGAAAAGGGTCTATCTTATAGCCTGTGGTTCTGCATACCATGTAGGAATGGCGGCAAAATATGTAATTGAGGATCTGACGGATCTGCCGGTGGAGATTGATCTGGCATCTGAGTTCAGATACCGCAATCCCAAACTGGAAAAGGAGTCAGTTGTGATTATTATCTCTCAGTCGGGAGAGACGGCTGACAGCCTGGCAGCGCTGAGGCTGACTAAAGAGCGCGGTATTCCTACACTGGGGATTATCAATGTGCTTGGATCCAGCATTGCCAGAGAAGCAGATTATGTGATGTACACATATGCAGGTCCGGAGATCGCGGTAGCGACAACAAAGGCTTACAGTACACAGCTGATTAACTGCTATCTCTTTGCAATTGCTGCGGCGAAAGCCAGAGGTTGTCTGACAGAAGAGGTTTGCGTTGACCTGCTCCGGGAAATGCAGCGTCTGCCTGAAAAAATTGAAAGAGTTCTGGGAGATAAAGAGCGCATTCAGTGGTTTGCAAGTAAATTTGCCAATGCGAAAGATATGTTTTTTATCGGGCGTGGGCTGGATTATGCCATCAGCATGGAAGGCAGCCTGAAGATGAAAGAGATCAGCTATGTACATTCTGAAGCTTATGCGGCAGGAGAACTTAAACACGGTACGATCAGCCTGATCGAAGAGGGAACGCTTGTGGTTGGCGTGATGACACAGGGGGATCTTTACGAGAAAACCAGGAGCAACATGGTAGAAGTAAAAAGCCGGGGTGGCTATCTGATGGGGCTGACGACGTACGGTAATTACAGCATTGAGGATACCGTGGACTTTACCGTGTATGTACCGAAGACAGATCCGCATTTTGCTACCAGTCTGGCGGTTATTCCATTGCAGCTGATGGGATATTATGTCAGTGTGGCAAAAGGTCTGGATGTGGATAAGCCCCGTAATCTGGCAAAGAGCGTGACCGTAGAGTAAAAAATAGAGCCGAGAGAGCATGTTCTGAATATGCAGCCTGCAGATC
>CAKRNX010000130.1 GCA_934371475.1 uncultured Lachnospiraceae bacterium | reverse complement strand
GTTCGCAGAGCTTGTGAAAGGAGTTTTTATGGAAGATTTACTGCAGGTGGGGGCGATTACTTCTACTCATGGCCTTCAGGGTGAGGTAAAAGTTTTCCCCACCACGGATGATCCGAAACGGTACAGCCGTCTGAAAAAAGTATGGCTCGACAGCGGAAAAGAGATGATTCCGCTTGAAGTGGAGCGGGTGAAATATTTTAAACAGTTTGTAATTGTGAAATTCAGGGGACTGAATCACATTGAGGATATTGAGAAATTTGTAAAAAAGAATCTTTATGTAACGAGGGACCAGGCAGTCAAATTGAAGAAGAATGAGTATTTCATTGCGGATCTGATTGGACTGCAGGTGGAAGATGAAGAAGAAAATGAACTTGGAACGCTGACAGATGTGCTGGCTACCGGCGCCAATGACGTCTATGTGGTAGAACAGAATGGCAAAGAGGTGCTGATTCCGGCGATCCGGCAGTGTATACTGGATGTGGATCTGGAGAAAAAACGGATGAAAGTGCATCTGCTGGAGGGATTATTATGAATTACCATGTGCTGACGCTGTTTCCAGAGATGATCGAGAGCGGGCTCAATGCCAGTATTATCGGCCGGGCGATTAAAAAAGAGCTGATTACGCTGGAGGCAGTTAATATCCGGGATTATGCCGAGGAACGCCGCAAGGGGCGGGTAGATGACTATCCTTACGGCGGAGGCGCCGGTATGGTGATGCAGGCAGAGCCTGTCTACGCAGCGTGTCAGGCTGTTGCCGGGAAGATCGGGAGGAAGCCGAGAGTAATTTATCTGACTCCGCAGGGGCAGGTATTTACGCAGGCTCTGGCCGAAGAACTGGCTGCCGAAGAAGATCTGGTGTTTCTCTGCGGACATTATGAAGGGATCGACGAGCGTGTGCTGGAGGAGGTTGTAACGGATTATGTGTCGATCGGGGATTATGTGCTGACAGGCGGTGAACTGCCGGCCATGGTGATGATTGATGCAATTTCCCGCCTTGTGCCGGGCGTGCTGAACAACGAAGAGTCTGCTCAGTTTGAAAGCTTTCAGGATAATCTGCTGGAATATCCTCAGTACAGCCGGCCGGAAGAATGGCGCGGAAAAGCAGTGCCTGCGGTGCTGCTCTCGGGGCATCACGGCAATGTGGAACTCTGGCGCAGGGAAAAGTCTCTGGAGCGGACCCTGGAACGGAGACCGGATCTGCTGGAAACAGCGAATTTAAGTGAAAAAGACAGGAAATATCTGAATAAACTTCTTGCAAACAGAGAAGAAACATGTTAGTATGGTATGTGTTGTGAAAAAGAGATGGTCCTCTGTTGCCATGAGTGCATTAAGAACATCCAAGTATATAAGGAGGAACACAATGAACGAAATTATTAAAAACATTGAAGCTGCTCAGATGAAAGCAGACGCACCGAAATTCAGCGTTGGTGATACCGTTAAGGTATATGCTAAGATTAAAGAGGGTAACCGTGAGCGTGTACAGGTTTTCGAAGGCGTAGTTCTGAAAAAACAGGGCGGAAGCAGCAGAGAGACCTTTACAGTTAGAAAGAATTCCAACGGCATCGGCGTAGAGAAGACATGGCCGCTGCATTCTCCGACAATCGAAAAGGTTGAGGTAGTAAGACACGGTAAAGTAAGACGTGCAAAACTGAACTACTTAAGAGGTCGCGTTGGTAAGAGCGCAAAAGTAAAAGAGTTAGTAAAATAATAAGACGGCGGAAGGGACAAATACTTAGTATTTTGTCCCTTTTTCATAAGATAGGATTGCAGCAATTTATAAAATTGATATAGGGAAAAATATGAGCAGATGGGAAAGAACAAACAGGGAAAACAGAGAGCAGCCTGTACAGGAAAACATTGTCCGTAGCCCCAGGGAGCAGAGGCGTCTGGAGGCGGAGCAGATGCAGCAGGCAGCAGTCTCCCGGAAAGGGGCCGTTCCATTAAAGATTCTTGCCTGGATTTTTCAGATTCTGATCGTTATTATGCTGGCATACATGGTTGTTTATTTCTTCGGGCAGAGCAGGACAAATGTGGGACAGTCTATGGATACGACGTTGGCCGGCGGAGATGTAGTGCTGATTAATAAGATAGCATACGAGCTTGGAGGGCCGTCAAGAGGCGATGTGATCTGCTTCCGGCCGGGTGGAAGCATCAGCAGCCACTCTAATATCAAGCGTGTGATCGGGCTGCCAGGCGAGACTGTGCAGATCAAAGACGGGATGATTTATATTGACGGGAAAGTATATCTGGAGCAGAAAGATTATCCGCCGATCACCAATCCGGGACTGGTTTCGGAGCCAATGACTCTGGGCAGTAAGGAATACTTTGTGCTGGGCGATAACAGAAATAACAGCGAGGACAGCCGCTTTGCGGATATTGGCACCGTGTCGGCAGACAACATTGAAGGCAAGGTCTGGTTTATCATCAGTCCTTCCGGACATCGGGGATTTGTAAAATAGGAGGAATATGAATTATCAATGGTACCCTGGTCATATGACCAAAGCAAAGAGAATGATGCAGGAGGATATGAAGCTGATCGACCTGGTGATCGAGCTGACGGATGCGAGAGTTCCGCTCTCCAGCCGAAATCCGGATATCGATGAACTGGGGAGGAATAAATCCAGGATCGTGCTGCTGAATAAGGCAGATCTGGCGGATGAGAGACAGAATGCCGCCTGGAGTGCATATTTTGAAAAGTTCGGATATTATACGGAAAAGATTAATTCCAGAACCGGCACAGGGATCAAAACAATCCAGCCGCTGATCCAGGAAGCCTGCCGGGAAAAGATTGAACGGGACAGAAAAAGAGGGATTATGAACCGTCCGGTGCGCGCGATGGTAGTGGGGATTCCGAATGTGGGAAAATCTACATTTATCAATTCGTTTGCAGGGCGTGCCTGCGCAAAGACGGGCAACAAGCCGGGTGTGACGAAGGGTAAACAGTGGATCCGGCTGAATAAGAGCGTGGAACTTCTGGAGACGCCGGGTATCCTCTGGCCGAAGTTTGAAGATCAGCTGGTTGGACTGAAGCTGGCGCTGATCGGATCGATCAAAGACGAACTGCTGAATGCCGACGAGCTGGCACTGTGGCTCATTGATTATCTGAGGGAGAGTTATCCGGGATGTCTGGCGGGACGGTATCAGGCGGACGAAACGGCAGACCGGCTGAAGATCCTGGAGGCTATTGCGGAGAATCGCTCCTGCAGACTTAAGGGAAATGAGCTGGATCTCTCCAAGGCGGCTGTGCTGCTGGTCGATGATTTCCGGAATGCGCGTCTGGGAAGGATATCGCTGGAATTTCCTCCGGCAGAAGGGTAAGATAAAAGTCAGATTGTCATACGAAAAGGGAACGGTGAAGTATTTGAAACGAAAGAAAAAGAGGAAAGAAAGGAGCCTGGCAGGTGAGATCCTGAGCTGGCTGCTGTATCTTTTTATCATACTGGCAGTGATTTTCCTGCTGCTGCATTTTATAGGACAGAAAAAGCAGGTGCAGGGGATGTCCATGAGTCCGGCTCTGGATGAGGGGGACAGTATTATTGTGGACAGGTTATCTTACCGTTTCAGAGATCCGGGTCGGTTTGATGTGGTAGTGTTTCAGCCACGGTTTGCGAATGAGGCATCCTATATCAAACGTGTGATCGGACTGCCGGGCGAGACGGTTCAAATTGTGGATGGACAGGTCTATATTAATGGACAGCTTCTGCAAGGTGATATGGGATGGGAACCGATCGAGAGTGCAGGGCTGGCATCGGATCCTGTCATCTTGAATGAGGATGAGTATTTTGTGCTGGGAGATAACCGAAATGACAGTTCTGACAGCAGAGTGCCCAGTGTGGGCAATGTTGCCAAAAGCAGCATAATCGGAAGAGCATGGTTCCGTATCTGGCCCATGTCGAGGATTGGATTGATTGAGTGAGGGGCTACGGAGGAAAAGGATGGCAAAGAGTATTGCACAGATAAAAAGCGAATTTGAAAAAGCTGAGGAGAGAGAACTGCCGGAGTTGCTGTCAGCTTATCAGGATGACCCGCGGACCGGTGTGGCAGCGCTCGTTAAACGTGGACAGAAAAAGCTGGTGGATCTGGCGAAGGAGAGAGAGCGTCTGGAGCGTATGCGGGAGTTTGAACACCGGTATGAGCATCTGGGATATGTCTGCGGGATTGATGAAGCCGGCCGGGGACCGCTGGCGGGTCCGGTGGTGGCAGGAGCCGTGATCCTGCCACGGGACTGCGAGATTCTGTATCTGAATGATTCCAAGCAGCTGTCTGAGAAGCGCCGCGAGGAGCTGTATGATGAGATACAGGAAAAAGCCATTGCTGTGGGAGTCGGGATGTCCGGCCCTGCCCGGATTGATCAGATCAATATTCTGCAGGCTACGTATGAAGCCATGTGCGAGGCGATCGGACAGCTGAGAGTAATGCCGCAGATCCTGCTGAATGATGCGGTAACAATCCCACAGGTGACGATTCCGCAGGTTCCGCTGATTAAGGGAGATGCTAGGAGTGTTTCGATTGCGGCAGCGAGTGTCATCGCCAAGGTGACCAGGGACAGGCTGATGAAGGAATATGATGATCTGATGCCGGAATACGGTTTTGCCGCACATAAAGGATACGGGTCGGCGGCGCATATTGCAGCGCTGAAAAAATATGGCCCTTCCCCGATACACAGAGCGACGTTTATCAAGAATTTTCTCTGATCGGAGCCGGATAAATTTAAAAATGAAATAAACAAGATTTCATTAACAGGGAATTTTTTGGATAAGTACTTGCATAAATTGCAGAGTTTTGGTAGAATACCTTTCGTATTATTAATTGAACAGGTATCGATTGGAAACGCACATCCTCCGGATGATAACGAACAACACAGAGTTCACAAGATCAGAAGGAGGATTTTTTATGCCCAAAAACAAGTTTGAAGATGTTATTTACACAGCGATTATGGCGCTGATCATGGTATACGGGATGATTGTATACAATGTAGCGCTGAATACAGGAGGTGTCAGCAACCAGACATTTTTGCTGGCGTTGCATGAGTTGATTATCATGGCACCGATAGCATTTGCCCTGGAATTTTTTGTAGTAGGCGGGCTGGCTAAAAAACTGGCATTTACGGTTGTGCGTCCGAGTGACAGGCCGCAGGTGATTACCTATGCGATTTCTGCCTGTATCTGCTGCATTATGTGTCCGATTATGAGCTTGGTAGCTACGATCCTGTTTAAGGGTACGCATACATTCGGCACATGGATTCAGACATGGGGCATGAATTTCCCTATGGCAATCTTTTATCAGATGTTTTACTGCGGTCCGCTGGTAAGACTGATTTTCAGAGCAATTTTCAGAAGAAAAAAAGCAGAATAGTTTTGCAGAGATGGGAGTCACTCCTCCATCTGATGTGGCTGGAATTGCATATATAAAAGGAGTATGATAAAATAATACTTAAATTTGCAGAGCTTTCCGGGAGAGAATGTGTGGGAAGCAGCATGAATAACAGAGCAACAGGGAACAGAATGGAGCGGCAGGCAGGCGCTTTTCTTGAACGACAGGGATATCAGGTACTTCAGTATAATTTTTATTCCCGTCATGGCGAGATTGACATTGTAGCCAGAGAGGGCAGATATCTGGTATTTGTTGAGGTGAAATACCGGAAAGATGGCAGAATGGGAGATCCGGGAGAGGCAGTGGGAGCGCGTAAGCAGCACAGGATCTGCAAAGCGGCGCAGTATTATCTGCTTTGCAAAGGCATGAGAACGGGAATGCCCTGTCGCTTTGATGTGATAGCGATAAAAGGAGAAGACATAGAACTGATACGGGATGCGTTTCCTTTTTTTATATAGCAGAACATGCCTGCATTCATTCCACAGACGGGGCCAAGATTTCTGTTGCTGCCAGTTGATTGAAAAATTAAGAGACAGGAGATTCGGGGAAATAATGAAAAATATGGGGAACACAGAAATGACAGCAGAGAACAGACTGAGCGGCGGCCTGGAGATTAGAAGAAAAGAGACTATAAATCCGGCGGATCACATTACAGTTCACGAACGGTCAGACGGACTGGTTTATCTGACTTTTCCGCTGTTAGAGCAGATCCCGGGGATTGTGCATGGGTTTTCTACCAGGCTGGGCGGTGTCAGCGGCGGCGATGTGGGTACTATGAACATGAGTTTTGGCAGAGAGCCGGATCGGGAAAACGTGCTGGAAAATCACAGGCGGCTTGCGGCTGCGGTGGGATATGATCCGGAACAGCTTGTGTTTTCCAGTCAGACACATACCACAAATGTGCGCCGGGTAGGTGCGGCAGACTGCGGCTACGGATATCTGCGGGAGCGGGATTTTGACGACGTGGATGGCCTGATCACGAATGAACCGGGTGTGGTGCTGGCGACGTTTTATGCGGACTGTGTGCCGT
>CAKRNX010000129.1 GCA_934371475.1 uncultured Lachnospiraceae bacterium | reverse complement strand
CATTTGTCCTGTCTATTATTTCAGCCGAGTCAGGCGGATATTCGCAATCCGCTTTGCTACCTGCTTCGGTTAAACCAGTTTTTCAGCATCTGCACTCCGTCCGGTGTCAGGATCGACTCGGGATGGAACTGCAATCCGTAAATGGGATATTCTCTGTGTGCCACCGCCATAATCTCGTTATCCTCTGTCCTCGCCGTCACTCTCAGGCAGTCCGGCATCGTTTCCTCCAGCACCGCCAGAGAATGATACCTGGCTACCGGCACTTTTTCCGGAAGTCCCCGGAAAATGGGACATTCCCTGTCCAGACTCGCAACGGACTGCTTGCCGTGCATCAGATGCTTGGCGTAGGATACTGTAGCGCCAAACGCCTCACAGATCGACTGATGTCCCAGACATACGCCCAGGATCGGAAAACGGGATCCCAGCTTCTGCACTGTTTCAATACAGATGCCTGCATCTGCGGGACGTCCGGGACCCGGTGAAAGGATAATCCCTTCCGGCTTCAGATCAGCCAGCTCTTCTACCGTCATCGCATCATTGCGCACCACTTTGATATCCGGATCAATACTTCCCACCAGCTGATACAGGTTATAGGAAAAACTGTCATAATTATCAATCAGTACAATCACAGGTCTGCCTCCTTTGCCAGTTCCAGCGAACGGACAACTGCCGCCGCTTTGTTGATACACTCCTGGTACTCTTTCTCCGGCACGGAGTCGGCCACGATACCGGCCCCGCTGCGGACAAATACTTTTCCGTTTTTCTTGTAGGCAATCCGGATCGCAATGCATGTATCCAGGTTACCGGTAAAGCTCAGATATCCGATCGCCCCGCCATAAATACCGCGCTTGTTGTTCTCCAGATCATTGATTAGCTGGCATGCCCTGATCTTGGGCGCCCCGGAGAGCGTTCCCGCCGGAAGTACCGCATCAATGGCATCCAGCGCATGTTTATCATCCCTGATCTCTCCCCTCACTGTGGAACCGATATGCATTACGTGGGAATACCGTTCAATACAGTAGGCTTTCTCTACCTCTACTGTGCCGAACCGGCTGATTTTTCCAAGATCATTTCTTCCAAGATCCACCAGCATACTGTGCTCAGCCAGTTCCTTGGGATCCGCCAGCAGCTCTTTCTCCAGAGCTTTGTCCTCTTTCTCAGTCTTTCCTCTCGGTCTCGTCCCGGCCAGCGGGAATGTGTGCAGCACGCCGTTTTCCAGCTTGACCAGCGTCTCCGGTGAAGCGCCCGCCACTTCCATATCGGAACTGGAAAAATAAAACATATACGGAGAAGGATTGACAGTCCGCAGCACCCGGTAAGTGTTCAGCAGGCTTCCCTCAAATCCGGCTTCCAGCCTGTTTGAGAGTACAATCTGGAAAATATCGCCCTCCATGATATAGTGCTTGGCCTTCTCTACCATCTCACAGTACTGCTCTTTATTGAACAGCGGCTTCACTTCCGTTGTCATATGCCCCGGCTCGTCTCTGGCCGGCGTCCCTGTGCGGATCAGCTCCGCCATGTGCCGCAGTTCCAGCACCGCCCGGTTGTACTCCGCCTCTGCATTTTCCAGCGACATATTCACGATCAGAATGATTTTCTGGTGAAAATTGTCAAACGCGATGACTTTATCAAACAGCATCAGATCCACATCATGAAAGCCTTCCGTATCCTCCGCGTCCAGCCGCAGGCTCGGCTCCGCATATTTCAGATAGTCGTAGGAAAAATATCCCACCAAACCGCCGGTAAATGCGGGAAGGTAATCGAAAGACGGACTCTTATGCTCCTCCACAACCTGACGGATGTATTTCCCCGGCTCTCTTGTCTCCAGTGTCAGGGATCCCACTTTCATTTTTCCATCGGTACAGGTAATCTCCAGCCCGGGATCATATCCAAGGAATGTGTAGCGTCCCCACTCCTCATTTCCTTCCACCGACTCCAGCATATAGCAGTGGCCGGACACATTTTTCAGTATCCGCAGCACCTCAATAGGAGTCTTTACATCTGACAAAATTTCCATGCTGACCGGCACGCATTTGTAAGTGCTTTCCGCTGCCAGTGCTTTTACTTCTTCCAGATCCGGACGTATCATATCTGTTCCTCCTTATCATCTAGTCAGGCAGGGATTCGCAATCCGCTTTGCTGCCTGCTCATAACCGAAGCACTTCTCCGCAGTTTCGGTTAAACTCCGTAATACAAAAAGTCCCTGACAGAATCTTCTGATCCTGCCAGGGACGAATATACAATCCGCGGTGCCACCCTGTTTTATGGAAAATCCATACACTCATCAGGTACGATCATACCCAGGACAACTGACGTATGCCAACACGTCGCAGAATACTCGGGAACATTCTCCTTTTGACTGCGCCCTCAGCGGTCCATTTGATGAACTGGGGTCTGCCTGCTCTCAGCAACTCAGGCTCTCTGTATGATCATATCCACCTTTATCTCCGCCTCAACGGTTTATTGCTTTAATTTTCTAAACTATATCACTCCACATTTTATTTGTCAACACTTTTTGTCGGCATCTTGCGCAGTCCTTTCTTTCTCCGCTTTTCTTGTGCGCAGCAGCTGCAGGGTCTCCTGCACCTGTGCTTCCTCTTCTTCCCTGGCCAGCTGTCCGGCCAGTTTCACAGTACGCACAAGGCTGCTGATCAAAATCACTGCCATCGGAAGAATGATTGCCGGAATAAAAATCAGCGGGTTGGCAATCAGCCTTGAAATTTTGCCCATCACCAGAGAGGATGCCACTACTTTGCCCACCAGACGGTCTGCCCTGACGCTGTACGGATCCTCCGCCTGATTGTGGTCCCCTTTCGTATAGAAACGAAGACTTCCATCCAGCTCCTCAATTTCGGATACCCGGTGCGTATTTACGGCTCCGTCCAGCTCCGGGTCTTCCGAATAAAAAGAAATCACATCGCCCCTGCGAATCGCAGAAGCATCCGTCTTTTTCACTATAATCAGCGTGTCAACCGGGTAGGTCGGTTCCATACTGCCGGTCGTGATACGCAGCATCGTATACCCCAGCACCCGGGGAACCTGTCCCTGGGGAGTAAAAAGTACCGCAAGAAGCGCCGTCATCGCTGCCGCTATGATCAGCACGGATATCATATTGTTCACCGCATATAATGCCTTTTTCAGCATTTTTCTATTTCCTTCCTATACCAGGTATTTTCTCACGTTCTGCGCTCCGTTTCAGTCGGTGCAGATTCACCTGTCCCATCTGATATACGTTACCCCCTCGTACGCCTTGCTCCCTGCCGCCTGCTGCCGCGCGCCATATACCGCCGCTTCCAGTCCGCAGCTTCTTTTGCCCTCTCCCGAGCTGTTTTCTCTGCCTGCCGCCCGGACTCTTCAGCCGCCTCTCTCGCACTTCTCTCTTCTTCCAGCTGACGGATCAGTTCATTTAACTGTTCCTCCATCCGCAGCTGGGCCTCATCCAGCTGTCCTTCCAGCTGAGCCTGCAGCTCATCAGCCTCCTGCAGCTGCATCTCCAGCGATGCATTCTTTCTGTTCAGACTGCTCACCTGATCTGACAGTTCTTCACAGCGGGCCGTCTCCTGCGCCAGTTTCTCTTCCGCTTCCACCTGTGCCCTGGTCACTTCCTCCACAAACACCCTGCGGATTTCCACATCAGGAAGGTCGCGGTCCTGTACCTCTTCTTCCTTAATCTCTTTAATAAATTTCGGTTTGACCGGCTCCCGCTTTTTCTCCTCAATCTCCCACATACTGCGGGGATCGGACTCTAACAGGCTCTTAAATACAGTATAGCTTGTAATCAGATTGGTATACATCTGCAGAAGATATTCTTCATCAAATTCCAGCGCTGCATCCCGCTCTTCTATCGTATAGCCCACACTGTCATAATCTTCCATAAACTTCCAAAGTTTGTAGCACGCCCGGTAATCCGGATCTTTCATCATCAGATTCGTACGCTGGATCGGACTGCGCACCATCGCACATCCGGCCATGATTCTGCAGAATGCACTCTCCCGCAGCGTCCTGGCCATCCGGCGCAGCCTGTCGATCCGTTTGAAGACTTCCATATTGTCGCTGTCCGTCTCCCCGTATGTCTGACGGTTCCTGATTGTCATCTCCACCTTATAGGAAATCTCCTCATAGGCATCGTCTACCTTGCTCTCCATGCTCATGGTATTGCAGGTTTCGTCCCCGGCAGACCAGAAGATCACATCCGTTCTCTTATCCACGAACGTAAACAGACGCTGGATCAGGTGGTAGATAAAACGGTTCTCATAGAGATCATAGCTCTCTTTCGTCGTCGCATTCAGGATCTTCGTAGGATAAATATCTCCGTTCTCATCGCCTGCGATATACTGTGTGTGCATACTTAAATGTCTCACACTGTCTGCAGTGATCTTTTTGGCCAGCTCCACCGGCACAACCTCTTCCGAAGTGGTAATAAAGCGTCTTGGCTTTTCCACAATTCGAAACAACGGTTCAAGGCCTTCCTCCAGCATGGTCAGCCACGTCTCATCCACTACCTTATGAAACGTTCTGTTCTTCTGCTGCAGCGTATGTTCACCGGCCTGCACCATCTCAAACAGGTACTGGAAATAGCGGTCACCCTCCAGATTCTCCTCTACACCTTCCGTATATTTTAAATATAAATCATTGATTGTTGTGTCCATTTTTCTCTCCGCACATATCATTCCGGAATGCCCCGACACTCCCGCCCCAGAGACGGAAACCGGCGCACAGCATCCCGCCGTCTCAGATACTCAAAGGCAGACAACAGACAATTACGCCTGTCCTGCCTGCAGGTTAATACAGATTCTGGATCCGTTTTAAATAAGCCCGGCTGTCCTGCATATGCTCTTTGCCAAATACTTTATCTATATAATTGATCAGCTCTGTGATCTCATCGCGCACGAAGCTAACGTTCATACTCTCAAACTTTTTCAGCACCTTTCTGGCAATGATATAGTCCATTCCGTCCACCTCGGTGCCGCCGCAGGCTACATAGACCGGAATAAAGTCATACATCTGCTTCATAATACGGTTTCCAAATGCCAGCTTGAAGCGGGTTATCAGATAGTGATCCAGTTTCTGCAGCTTACCCACCATCTCCTCGCTGATCGGATGCTCGGCTCTGGCCTTCGCAAACAGGAACTCCAGATGCTCGGTTGTAATATAGCACTCCGGATGAAGTTCACAGACGAACTCATCCGCACGATCATTCAGCTCAATGGGCATCGCACGGTCATATACCTTATCCGTGATCGTAAAGGTTGAATCATCGTTGTTGGCTGTTCCCACAAACCATGTTGTGGGAGAAACGCGGATCTTTCCATCCTCCATTTTAGCCGGATCTTTCGGCCAGGCGGTCGGCACCAGTTCCAGCATCCATTCATCCTGGCTGGGCATTTCCAGCACGGACAGCATTTCCGCAAAATAATACTCAATACGGGCAAGGTTCATCTCATCCAGCACAATCAGCGCCGGTTCCGGACGATAGTCTGCCTCATACAGTGCCCGCAGGAACTCCGTCTCATTGAAACGCTTAGAGAACTCATTAAAATATCCCAGCAGCTCCGTCCTGTCACGGAAAGAGGGCTGCACAGACACAATCGTCGCCGGATTGTCTATATAACGGCTGAACGAATAGGGAAGACTCGTTTTACCGGTACCGGAAATACCCTCCAGGATCAGCAGGCGGCTGGATGCCATTCCCGCAATAAATCTGCGGATAATCTCAGACGTATAATACAGCTGCATGCGGCTGGCGGCAAACATCCGGTATCCTTCCGCAAAATCTTCCAGAGAAATATCTTTGTTGTACTCCGGATACACAAAATCCGCATATTTCTCGTCCACCAGCAGCAGCTTTGGAAAACGTTTGGCTGTATTCTGTGCTTTTTCCTTGGCTGCCTCCTGTATTTCCTCGCTGGCCGTCGCTGCCGCCATCGTCGCTGCCGCGGCCGCAGCAGGCACATTTCCTGTCACATTCTCCACGGTAGGCAGCGTATCATCTGCCAGCGCAGAAGCGCCTACATACGGGATCCGTCCCACGCCGCCCATCGTATTGACCTTGAGAGCCAAAATCCGGTTCTTCTCATCGATCAGACTGATTACCTGCTTGTTCAGGCGGCCGATCTCTCGGTAAAGCTCTGCGTGATCCGTCTTGTCTCTCTTAAGCCTGCGGCGGATAATCCAGTGGCGCACCAGCAGTATCACTGCCAGAACCGGGATGGCAAACAAAACCAGCATCAGCAGACCGGACAGTATCATGACCGGAATGCTCATATCTTTGATATAAGTCAGAAAAATTGTCACATAATCCACCCAGCCGGTGACAAACAGTTTCAGCAGGGCGGCTCCGCATTCCGCGATATTATAGACAACCTGCGAGAGCAGTTCAAATGCAAACTTCAGGAATTCACTCACTGCTTCCCGCCCTCCCCATCATTCTGCTTTGCCTTATCCAGCTCAGCCTGCGCCTGTGCCTTCAGCGCCTCAGCCTCCTCACGCATCCGTTTCGCTTCTTCCAGCGCCGCTCTGGCCTCTTCCAGCTCTCTGGCCGTATCAGCCTGGCTCTGTTTTGTCTGCACATTTGCCTCTTTTTCTTCTGC
>CAKRNX010000128.1 GCA_934371475.1 uncultured Lachnospiraceae bacterium | reverse complement strand
CCCTCAAAGGGCGTGCCGTCCGGATAACAGATCCCGCACAGAAGTCTGGCCACTTTTCCCTGCTGCGGTCTCCACGGAAAAATTGCCATGGTATCCAGATCCGGCTGAAGGTACATGTCAGACTCTTCAATCCGCACAAATCCTTCAATCGATGATCCGTCAAACATAATCCTGTTATTCAGCGCTTTCTCCAGCTGGGAAGTAGTGATAGCCACATTCTTTAACGCTCCGAAAATATCGGTGAACTGAAGCCGGATAAACTCCACGTCCTCCTCCTCTACGATACGCATGATATCTTCTTTGGTGTATTTACTCATAGTTTCCAACACGCTCCTTTGTGTTTTGTCTCAGATTATCCTCTTACATCAAATGGAGGAGTGACTCCCACCTCTGCAGGTGGTGAGAAACAAATCAGTATCAGTGGGGGGGCAATCCCCCATCTGATATAGCCTCCGGCAAGATTGCAGAGGTGCGCAGAAGAAATATGTCATGCAAATGCATGACGCGCACCTCGCACCAAGAATGCTGAAGCATTCTTGAATCTTTTCACCGGCTCCCGCGCATGACGCAGGCCGCCGGAATCTATAAAAGGGCATTCTTCCCGTAAGAACGCCCCTCAGCTGGTAAATATTATATTCATAAACCGGATGGTTGTCAATCATCCAAATTCCGTAAGTCTAAAAAGTTAGATACTCTTTATTTGGTAAGCATTGCATCATTTCTGGAAAGAAGATACACACAATACTGATTCATACTAATTCCTTCTCTCCGGGAATGTTCTGCCAGTGATCTGTGTAGACTTCTCAGGATTCTCAGTTTAAACTGTCCGGAATAATCTTCCAGACTGTCCGGCTCATGATATATGTTCCTATTTTTATCCCAATCCAAATCAAAGCAATATTTATCATATTTGTCACTATCACAGCTTCTATATTTACATTCCCCTTAAATACATTTTCTAATATTCTCATTGTATTCACAACAGGGATCAATGAAATAATATTTCCATTTACTTACGTAAGACCACTATTTAAAATAACCCCCAAACCACATGCAATAAAAGCCAAAAACATTGTACTTAATTGTGCCTCTCTTACCCATACTTGTTTATCATTTCGTACCTCGCTTTCTTTTTATGGTCTCACTCTGACAGAAACCTGCATAACGACAAAATAATAGCAGGCAATCTTATCGACTACCTGCTATTTTCACATATCATATTAAATATGCTTCAAGCTTTGTTTTTTATTATCTCTGCATAAACAAGACAAATACATCAGATGTGGGATGATTGCAGAGGCATTCTTGAATCTTATCACCCTAAATTTCTATTACTCCTGCACTACCAGTTCACCTGTCTCTGTGTTTCTGCTGAACTGTTTGAAGTAATTCCAGATAATTTCCGGATAGGACGGAGAATGCCAGTGTGTACCACCGTCAGCCAGCACAAGTTTCACCAGCGGGCAGCCGTCTTCTGTGCGGTATTCACCGATATAATATGTGGTATCTTCATAAGTCTCTTCCGATGTATACGGGAACTGTATACCACTGGTCTTTGTCAGCACATCTTTGCCATTTGCAGCCAGATCCAGTACGCTTTCTTCCGTAATCTCATCAAATACGCATCCTTCTGCGGTGAGCAGTGCGTTTAATTCTGCAACACCCTCATCCAGAGGTTTCAGTGCGCACTCGCTGACGGGCAGGCTGTGGTAGCAGTCCATGGTTCCATACAGATACATCACCGGCATTTTCAGTTTTGCAACTTTAGCTGTCTGTGCAACACTCAGGTAGTTCTGAACACCGATACCGAACGGTGCAATGCCTGCAAAAGTTTCAGGATTCGCCCATCCATTATTCAGGGTTGCCAGTCCGCCCATAGAGTTTCCTGTGATATAAATTTTGCTCTCATCCACCGGATAATCTTCTTTCAGCTCCTCCAGCATACGCTGTACGGCATCAGGCTCACGGTCTGTGGGAATGACCACCATATACTCCTGAGTTTTTGCCGCATAATGTACAAATCCAAAACATTCCGCTGTATACTTGGCATCATTGCCGCCTCTGCAGACTACCATTACCGGATATTTCTTGTCAACGTTTTCTTCCTCATAGGAGGACATGGGCATATAGCTGGCCCACTCAAAGTCCTCTTCGCCCTCATGGTGCATCTCTTTGAGAATACCGCCTTCATAATTTTTCCAGTAATCCAGCAGACCTTCATCCATCGGATCTGACCACTCTACATACTGCCAGCACTGATCCATCATCATCTTGCCGGCCTCTGAGTTAATGTAGGCATTGACGTCATACCCTGCATCCGGTGCGCCCAGTGCAGTAAACAGTTCTTACATCGTGTTATAGTTGCTGAAAGACTGCAGGGCTCCCGCCTCTTTATACCAGTAATCCTTTTTTTCATAGTCATAATCTTCTGCAAATGCCACAGATGCTGTTGCCGCGCAGGCCAGCGCTGCGGCGATCATTACTTTCCAACTCTTTCTCATACCTGTCTTTTCCTATTTTCCGTATATCTGAATACTTCTATATCTTTTATCGTTTTGTATCCTTTATCACTTTGTATCCTTTTATCGCATTTTTTACCGGACAGCCCCATATTTTCTATACAGAACTGTCCGGAAGTATTTACAATTTATAATTTCTTATTACTTATGACAGTATCTCAAGCTTTGCCCCAACCTGTTAATCTTAATATTCGAATGCCTGCTCGCAGTATGCAACGATCAGCTCATGCAGCGGATCCATCTCAGAAACGCAGCCCAGAGTATCTTCATCGCCCAGGTTCATATAAGCCAGCTGTTCGCTGTTGGAGGGCAGCCATTCTGCCAATCCTTCTCCGTTCGGATCGCCGGTCTTCATAAAGTTAGACCAGTAAGAAGTGCAGATCTCTGCCAGTTCGTGATCCCACTCAGTCCATTCACGCTGTTCCGGAATGTCTCTGAGTGATCCGAATGTGTACCACAGCTCGCTGGAATGCCATGCCCAGTAATAATCGGCATTACGTCCCGGTGCAATGTGTGAGAACAGATATACGTATACGTTGCCGTTCTCATTCAGTTCATCATAATAACGTCCGAACAGTTCCACAGCAGCCGTCTTAACAGAACGCCATCCGCTGCCTAATCCCTCTGAAGTCAGAGTACGTGCAGTTGCCAGAGCCGTTTCATCTGTTACCTGTACCAGATTTTCAAAATCATACTCATCATAGAGATCTCCCAGAAGCTCTTTGTAATATGCATAGAACTCATCTGCGGTCTCCATTGCGTGTCCGTCCACGCCGTCCTGTGTCATTTCACCAAGGTTAGAACCTACCAGGATGTTCACGCCTTCAAAGTTTCCATCTTCATATGCCTCTTTCAGGCCTGCATACTGGATATATTTTCCATCTGTCGTCATAGCCTGCGGTGCATGGCCATAATTATCTTCTTTTCCCATAAATACGGAAGCGTCCATCGCACGAAGCTCTTCCAGAGTCTCATCTCCTGTCAGTCCGCATTCCTGCAGCCATGCAATGCTGGTCTCTTCAATCTCTTCCTGTGTCTTATATGTCCCATCAAACGCCAGTCCTGTCTGCCAGATTACATTGTCAACCAGGGCAGCTCCTTCTTTGCTGGCAAAGAATGCTGATGTTTTGGAAGTTCCGCCGGACTGTCCGCCGATTGTGATATTCTCGGGATCTCCGCCGAAGCCTTCAATATTCTCTTTTACCCACTCTACTGCTTTCAGGCTGTCCATCAGACCGTAGTTGCCGCTTGCGCCGTAATCGCTCTCCTCAGCCAGCTGCGGCAGAGCCATGTAACCAAACACACCCAGTCTGGTTCCCACTTCTACCACTACCACGCCCTTGGCTGCCAGAGCTTCCGGATCACACTCTACCTCATAAGAATAGCCGTGATTCAGTCCGCCGCCATGGAACCATACATAAACCGGCATCTTCTCATCTCCGGTCACTGCCGGTGTCGCAATATTCAGATACAGGCAATCCTCACTGAATGTAGGCAGCTCATCATAGTAGAAATCTGTCTTCCACGGATCGCTGGCCATATCGTTCTCCCACTGGCACGGAGCGTCTGCATATGTATCGAAAGTCTTGACACCTTCCCAGCTCTCCGGATCCTGCGGCTCTTTCCAGCGCAGATCATCCACAGGCGGTGCCGCATACGGCATTCCCTTAAACAGCGTCACACTGTCATAGGCTGTTCCGTCCACACCCTGTGCAGAACCGTATGCCGTCTCTACCACGCCGAGCTTTTCTGCCGCTCCGGTCTCTTCTGCCATTGCCGGTACATACAGTGAGCAAACGCCCATTGACAAAGCCATCAGAGCTGCTGTTCTTTTTTTGAATGCATTGTTTGTTTTTCTCATTAAATATCCTCCCGTTCACATTTGATATCGTGATATTAACGGAAATATTCGTTTTTTTCAATGGTAATATATCTTCTTTTACCAGTTATTTCACTGTGCCTTCTGTGATTTTTTGTGACTTTTGAAATTTTATATATTTTCCGGTGATTTTTCTATATCCGGTGAAATATTACAAATCGGGAAGCAGAACGAAACCACCAGGCCACCTTCCGTCGCCTGCCGCACCTGCATGGAAAACTGTTCCCCGTACAGATATTTCAGCCGCATCCGGATGTTGTAAATGCCGATATGTTCTGATTTGTCCTCCATATCTTCCGGTCCGACATCCGGCATGTCCGAAAAATATTTTTCAATATCCTGCTGCTCCATCCCCACGCCGTTGTCCTCCACCTGCGTACAGAGCATTCCTTTTTCTGTGTAAATAGCAACCCTGATTCTTCCCGGTATGAGATGCTTCTGCTTATCGCGGTGCAGCAGAATACCGTGAAGAATCGCATTTTCCACCAGCGGCTGCAGAATATTCTTGGGATAACGCAGTGACATGCATTCCTGCGGCGCTTCAAATGTGAAAGACAACGTATTGCTGCACAGATACTGCTGTATCGTAATATAAGAGAGTAGTTGCTGCTTTTCATTCTCTACCGTATCAAAAATCTGCAGCCTGGTCATTTTCAGGCGGTCCCGCAGCATGCTGATCAGCGCCTGATTGATAATCATAATATCCTTCGTCTGATTCAGCTCTGCCAGATAAGTGATGGTATTTAATGTATTATAAATAAAATGCGGATCAATCTGGGAGATCATCAGGCTGTATTCGATCTTCTTTTCTTTCTGTTCCTGATGGCGGATTTTCTCCATATTGTCCTGAATCTGATCCATCATCTGATAAAACGTCGCTGCCAGCATCCCAATCTCATCTTTACCCGTAATCTTTCGTGGCACTCGATAATTATTTCTGTCAATCCCCTGCATCTGTTCCGCAAGCAAATGTAGCTTTCCCAGACTTTTTCTGAGAATGAGATAAATCATCGCCACCAGAACCACTGTAAATACAGACAGACTGCTCGTAAACAGATGGATAAAAAACAGGTACGGATCCATCAGTTCTCTGTTTCCGATACACAGCGCCAGCTTGAGTTCCTCTGCCTGATAGGACAGCCTCGTTCCGATCACCGTCCGGCTCTCCTGCTCCGTCAGTTTCACCGTATACTGATCGTCCACAAACAGATCTGCCAGCTCTTCTGTAGTCTGAGTTGCAAAATAGGAATCTGTCATATTCTGAAACAGGATCTGCTCTCCGCTGCCTACGATGACATAATCGCTGACATCGCTTCCCTCCAGATCCTGCAGAAGAAGCCGGTAATCATCAAAATCTTCTGCCATAAACAGCCAGAATGTATGTCCCATCCATTCCTTCCAAGCCGCCAACACAAGAAATTCATTAATCCCCCGCTCCTGATCTGCTTCAAAAACCGGCAGATACACACGAGGGAGCTGGCTGCTCGCTATTTTTGTATTTTCCATCAGTTCCGGAAGTTTTGCAAACCACGGACTTTGTACTATCGCTTCCGCATACGGTTCCATTTCCGGCTGGCAGAAGATCTCCCCCTCTGTCACCAGGATCATATTCCGGTTGGCAACAATCGCACCCGGCTGTGTCTGTCCCACAGTTTCCGACAAAAGCTCTTCCGCGATCTCTTCTCTCCGTACTTTCTCTGTTCCGCTTTCTTTTTCACTCTCCACATAGTGTACACACTGAGACATAAGACTTTCATTCATCGCATACTTCAGCAGATACTGTGTATTCTGGTGCAGCAGATAGCTGATCTTTACCGCACTCGCCCCGGTCACTACCGAGAGATTGTGCCGGATCCTCAGCATCAGAAAGCTGGAAGCCTGCTGGTAGATCAGCCCTGACGTCAGGGCAAACAGGGCTGCCGTGCAGACACAGATCATATAGATGCATTTTTTCAGTAAAGTGTTCGGATACAGTTTCTTCAGCATGTCCATCTCTCCCGTTTTAGAGTGTTTTTGGGAAATCATTTCCGCAATCTGCAAGCCCCAGTTTGCAAAAAGCCCTTTTCAAACACACTTTAGCGCATATTTGAATCATTTATTTTTTCTCTTCCGTGACTGATATTCCTGCGGCGACATCCCGTAAGCTTTCCGGAATACATTGGAAAAATAAGATGCAGAGCTGTATCCCGTCTTTTCTGCTGTCGTCAG
>CAKRNX010000127.1 GCA_934371475.1 uncultured Lachnospiraceae bacterium | reverse complement strand
GTTCTGCCCAGATGTTCTACCTCCAGTGAACCGCCGACGCTGATCTGCGGGGTCAGATTGCCGGCCTCCCACTCCGCCACAGACGCATTCAGCTGCTGCAGCGGTTTGGCAATCCGGGCGGACACCAGCTGGTTAATCACCATAATCATCAGCATAGCCAACGCCACCAGCATCACTACAAGATATCTGGTGCTGGAAATGCCCAGATTAAACGCCGTCATCGGATAGACGCTGACAATTTTCCATCCTGTGTAACTGACTGTCTTTATTGTAATCAGTCGTTTCACACCGTCAAAATTTTCTTCATGACTCCCGTCCTCATACGATACAGCCGCCAGATTATTTTCCTCATACAATCCATTGTAAATCAGCTTCTGGCGCGGATGGAAAATAATCTCTCCGCTTCCGTCCACCAGATAAACATACTCCGACTCACTGTCCCGGTTGACTTTGTTAAGCAATCTCTCGATGGTGCTGTAATTCATGTCTACCAGGAGTACACCAAGTGACGATGTTTTGTTCGAAGTCAGCTCTACTGCCCGGCTCAGAGAAACTACCCAGTAATACCGGTAATTTGAATTATCAAACAGACTCTGCACATGGGGAGTGGAAAAATGGAGATTCTCCATCTGTCCCATAGCAGACTTGAACCATTGCTGTTCTACAATATTCCGATCCTTTTTCTCCGTAGCTACAGGCGCGGCCGACACCAGCTCACCTTTATTGGTATAGCAGGCAATACTGATCAGATCCTCTTTGTTCGCCTCATAAAGAAGATTCATCTCTTCATCCATGGTATCCACCGCCAGATCTTTTCCTTTGATGACGCTGTAATACATGGCGTTCGAAATCCCCCGCATCTTCCGCAGATAGGTTTCCAGATTGATCGAAGTCTGGTTCAGCAGCTGCTCTGAGGACTCAATGACCGAATTTTTCATCCGATAAACAAACTGATTATACAGAGTAATGCCCAGAAGTCCCATGCCCAGCATGGCAATCAGCGTAAACGACACCGAGATCGTCATCCGGATCGTCCATGGTTTTCTTCCCTTTATCCGTATCTTTTTCCAGACATTGATGCTCTGCCTCTCACATTTTTCTTTTTTCACGCTTCTCCCAACACTTTCGCTTTATACTTGGAGGGGGACATTCCAAACTGTTTTTTAAATACATAGCTGAAATAGTTCGGATCTGTATATCCCACTTTGTCTGCAATCATATATGTTTTTTCCTGCTTGGTAATCAAAAGATCTACCGCCTGCTCCATCCTCAGATCCGTCAGATATCCGATAAAAGTCTTTCCCGTTTCTTTCTTAAAAACTGTAGAAAAATACGCAGAACTCACGTTCAGATAATTGCAGATCGTCTCAATATTCAGATCCTTGTCCCCATAATGCTCCTGCACATATTCTACCGCCCTGGCTACAAAAGATTTTGTCGTGTCCTGCCGGTCTGTCTGTATCTGCTGCTGCATCTTGACACAGCAGTCCTCCAGCCATCGCTTCACCGCATCTGGTGACTCCATCTGCTGAAGCTGCTGATACATATTAATCCTGTCACCAAAAATCTGTTCCATAGAGATCTGATTCTCATTTCCGAACCGGTAGAGCTCCGAGAGCAGTTCAATCATCAGCAGCTGAAATCTGGACGGGGACATCTTCCGAGCAGAAAGCTCGCGGATAAACTCCTCTTCCGTCTCTCTCAGCGCATCCACATCCCCCATTTTGACACATTTGAGTATCTTTTTAATCCCCGGCTGTTCCCACGGCGTATCCACCGTCTCCTGGGGATCAATCTCCGCGATATTAATCGCCCTGGATGTCCCGTAAAGAACACGGTAAGAAACCGCACTCTTAGCGCCCTGATAAGACAGAGACAGATCCTCCACCCGGCTGCGCAAATGCCCGATCCCCGCCGTCACCTTTGCATTGCAGACACGCAGCGCCAGTTTACATATTTTGTCCATCGTGTCCGTATAAACCCTGGTGTCCTCCTCATCCAGCTGGCTGATCACAATCAGGTCCCCCAGATATACCACCGTCCGGCTATTCCACTTTCCATTCAGCTGTTCTTCTGTCAGTTTTTTCACAGACACTGCCAGAAGCAAAGGATTCATCGCTTCTGTATCCATGCCTGTTTTGCTGATATGCAGCACTGTCACCAGATAATACGGTCCCTTCAGATCAATCTGATAGTTTAGCGCATACGTGCGGATACTCTCACTGGGAATCTTTCCTTCCAGTACAGAAGTGTAGAAATTCTCCTGCAGCAGCGGCAGACTTTCAATATAATAGGATCTGAGCTTGTCGATATTCCTTTTCTCATCCAGTTCTTTGTCCAGATTTGTCTTGATCCTTACAAATACCTCGCGCAGTTCATTTGCATTGATCGGTTTCAGAATATACTCCTCCACCTCAGCCTTAATGGCTTCTTTCGCATATTCAAACTCATCAAAACCCGAAAAAATAATCAGCTTGATCTGCTGATACTGATCCTTTAACTTCCTGCAGAGCGTCAATCCGTCCATATAAGGCATCTTAATATCGGTCATCACTACATCTGGCTGCAGTTCCTCTGCCATCTCCAGTGCTTCTACTCCATTTTTCGCATATCCCGCAATCCGAAATCCGATTGCCTCCCAGTCCAGTTTTTTTATGATGACCTGAAACACTTCTTCTTCATCATCTACTAACAGTACTGAATACTGACTCATTTCTGTATTTCCTCCGATGTCTTATCTATTAATAAGGCAAAACATATATGTAAGAATGCCCCGGCAATTTTGCCAACCCACTTTTATTTTAGTCCAGGAGTGATACCATAATTAACGGCCCATCCTTCTGCATGGCAGTTAAATACCCTTTCTATGACACAATAAAAGAGACCGGGAACGCCAGTGCAGAGTATCTCCGCGGCTTTCCCAGTCTCTATTATAATATAACTATACTATTTTCACAAGCAATTTGCTGTGTTACCCAGCCAGAACAAAACAGATTATTTTCTGGCAACGTATTTTCTGATATCCAGAGAAATAGCGATGTAGATAACAACACCCAGAGCAATGTACTGTGCATTGCTGTTTACTCCGAGGAACTGCAGTGCAGTTTTCAGAAGCTCGAAGGTCGTAACACCGATGATAGCAGATGATACTTTACCACGTCCACCAGATACAGATACACCACCGATTGTACAAGCAGCAATTGCTTCCATCTCGTAACCAAGACCAAGGTTAACGGATGCACCACCGGATTTTGCACCCCACATGAAACCAGCCAGTCCGTACATAGCAGCAGCCTTCATGTAGATCAGGATCAGAGTCTTTTTAACCGGAACACCAGCTACCTCTGCAGCCTGGGGATTTCCACCAATTGCATACATATATTTTCCATGACGAGTCATGTTGAAGATAAACCATGTAACAATTGCTACAACAATTGCAATCCAGATCAGGTAGTTCAGACCAAGGAATCTTCCTGATGCAACAGCTGTGTAAGAAGTATCATAACCACCCAGCGGAGTTGCGTTTGTGAATACCATGTTCAGACCATATACAATCTCCATCATAGCCATGGTAGAAATGAACGGCGGTACATTCAGGTAAGCGATGAAGAAACCAGTTACAGAACCAAACAGTCCGCAGATTACCATTACAACGATAACTGCCAGGAATACATTCATAGTACCCATGTTCGGGAAGAACTTTGCAGAATAATCAGCACGCTGCAGAAGCACACCTGCGATACAGCCGCCAAGACCGATCATACGTCCGGCTGACAGGTCACAACCTGCGGTGATGATACATCCGGCGATACCAAGAGCAACTACCAGACGGCAGCTGATGGTCAGCAGAATATTGTTAAAGTTGTTCCAGGAAATAAAGTTCTTTGTTGTCAGTCCGGTATATACTACCAGAATTACCATGATCAGGATAACGCCATAATTGATCAGAAAATCCTGAAATTTTTTGGATGCAGTCTTTTCCATTTTTTCTCCTCCTTAATTGAACTGAGTCGCAAACTTCATTACGTTTGACTGAGTCATTTCTTCATCTTTGTCGATCTCACCGGTAAGGCGTCCGTTACACATTACGTATACCCGGTCGGACATACCCAGCAGCTCAGGCATTTCTGAAGAAATCATGATGATAGACTTACCCTGTTTTGCCAGTTCTACCATAATCTCATAAATCTCATGTTTTGCACCTACATCGATACCACGGGTCGGCTCATCCATGATCAGAACATCCGGGTCATTTGCCAGCCATCTGGCGATAATCACCTTCTGCTGGTTACCACCGGACAGGTTACCGATCAGCTCCTTCATGCTAGGAGTCTTGATACTCAGTTTCTTAATGCTGTCATCCACAATACGGTTAATGTTCTTGTGATCCAGCACAAATTTTGCTTTCAGATATTTATTATAGATAGAAACACCTACATTATCTTTGATAGAAAGGCAACCAAAGATACCATTTCCACGACGGTCCTCTGTAATCAGACCGATACCAGCGTTCATAGCGTCGATCGGATGATTGATCTTTACCTCTTTGCCTTTTACCTTGATTGTTCCGGAAGCCACTCCACGGATGCCGAAAATACCTTCCATCAGCTCCGTTCTCTGCGCGCCAACCAGACCACCGAATCCAAGAATCTCCCCCTTTTTCAGTTTGAAGCTTACATGCTGGAAGGATTTCTCATGGATAGAACACAGATCATTTACCTCCAGCAGAACTTCATCACTTCCGCCAGCCTTCTCCGGATAGATATTGGTCAGTTCACGACCTACCATCTTGGCAATAATCTGATCTGTTGTCAGCTCAGATGCCGGCCATGTACCTACATATGTACCATCACGCATGATTGTGATATCATCAGCGATACGCTTGATCTCGTCCATCTTATGTGAAATGTAAACCATGCATACGCCTCTGTCACGCAGGTCGTTCATGATACGGAAAAGAGCCTCTACTTCGTTATCAGACAGTGAAGAGGTCGGCTCATCCAGGATAACAACCTTTGCCTCTCTGGATACTGCTTTTGCAATTTCTACAGACTGCATCTGCCCAATGGAGAGAGAACCAAGCAAGGCTTTCGGATCAAAATCCATTCTTACCTCTTTCAGCCATTTTGCTGTCTCTTCATTCATTGTTTTATGGTCGATCACCTGAAGCGGACCAAATTTCTTTACCGGGAATCTTCCCAGATACATATTCTCTGCCACACTTCTGGCCGGAACCGGCTGCAGTTCCTGATGTACCATGGCAACACCATACTTCATTGCCTCATCGGGATTTCCGATCTCGATCTTCTGCCCATCCAGGAAGATCTCTCCGGCATCCATTTTGTAGATACCGAACAGGCACTTCATCAGAGTGGATTTACCTGCACCATTCTCACCCATCAGGGCGTGAACCGTACCGGGACGAAGCGCGAGTGATACGTTATCCAGAGCTTTTACACCTGGAAACGACTTGGATATACCTTTCAGCTCCAGTTTATACTCAGACATCATGCTCCTCCTTTTATTTTCTTTCTCTTTATATTATACAGACCGGGTAGTCTGTGAAATATCAATTTTAAAAATGCTTTTTTCTTCTGTCAATTCATATCAGGCTATAATTTTTCATAACAAGTGCGGGTGCAGCTTATGCGCACCCGCACCAACTAATTTCAAAACTGAAATTCAATCGTTCAGGTTAAAACCTTATTTGCTCAGCATATCAAGAATGTCCTGAGCGTTCTCCGGAGTAACTTTTACATAGTCACAACCGATGTAGTGCTCATTTCCTTCACCTGTCAGGTAGTTAACAGCTGCATCTGCTGCGCTGTGAGCCTGAGAAATATGGTCGTTCAGTACAGTACCGGTCATCTTACCAGCCAGAACGTTCTCCAGAGCCTCTGTCAGAGCATCAACACCTACCAGATAGATATCTTCGTTTACAGTACGTCCTGCTGCTTCGATAGCCTGCAGAGCGCCCAGAGCCATAGCATCGTTGTTACAGAAAACAACTTCGATGTCATCGCCGTACTGTCCAAGAGAGTTAGCAACAAGCTGCTGAGCCTGTGCCTGATCCCACATACCAACCTGATCATCCAGGCAGTTAACTTCCAGACCAGCATCTTCCAGAGCCTTTACAGAGAACTCTGTACGATATTTAGCATCAACGTTCTCCGGGTCACCCTCGATCATAACGTAGTCAACTTTGCCGTTTCCGTTCATATCCAGTTTGTCCAGACCCAGTTCAGCGATGATTTCGCCCTGGAAAGTACCAGACTGACGAGCGTCACAACCTACGTAGCAAACGTTCCAGCTGTTGTCTTCCCATCTCTTCTCTTCATCTTCGCTCGGCTCACGGTTGATGTATACCAGCGGGATACCAGCGTCTACTACTTTATCAGTAATAGTCTCGGAAGAAGAAGCGTTAACCGGGTTAACGATCAGAACGTCAACGCCATCAGCGATGAATGCATCGATCTGCTGAGACTGTGTAGCCTGGTCATTAGCGCCATCCTGAATTGTGATATTGTCAGCGCTGAATCCAAGGCTTACCAGGTAATCCTGCAGCTCTGTACGGAACAGAGTCATGAAGTTATCAGAGAACTGATAAAT
>CAKRNX010000126.1 GCA_934371475.1 uncultured Lachnospiraceae bacterium | reverse complement strand
CCGTAATATCAGCGTTTTCGAGGCTTATGGAGGAATATAGAGATTATGATAAAAGTGCTTTTTATTTGCCACGGCAATATCTGCCGTTCACCCATGGCAGAATATATTATGAAGGATCTGGTAAAGAAGGCAGGGCGGGAAAAGGAATTCCTGATTGCATCGGCGGCAACCAGTATGGAGGAGTACGGCAATCCCATGTATCCTCCGGCAAGGCGGATCCTGCGGGAGCATGGGATCATGGAGGACGAACACCGGGCGCGCCGGATGGAACGGACGGATTACCGGAAGTATGATTATCTGATTGCCATGGAGCAGTACAATATCAGAAATATGATGCGAATCCTGGGCGGAGATCCGGAAAAGAAGATTTTTAGACTTCTGGATTTTACAGAGCATCCGGCAGATATTGATGATCCATGGTATACCGATGATTTTGAAACAGCATACCGGGAAATTGATCAGGGGTGCAGGGCGCTGCTGCTTCAACTTTCCGAGAAGAACTGATAGACAGAAAATACAGGGGCATTGTTGAAACAATAGATGTATGTGATTTGGTATTTCATATAGTTTCTTTGTGAAAAATAATGTAATAAACAGATTTTATCACGGGAAAAAAGACACAAAAACAGAAAACTGACAGCAAAACAGCTGACTGCATGACGGTGAGTGTGAATAATATGTGAAAATTGATAAATTGATGCATAATCTCTTGAAATTTGGAAAGAGGGGTGCTATAATCCAGCATTGTAACCGATACGAGAAGTAAAATGGTATCGAACATTGAGCCGATTGGAATGGCTTATATAATTAAGGAGAGTGTTCATTATGAAAAAGAAAGTATTAGTTAGCGCATTAGTATTAGCTATGGCAGGAGCAGCACTGGTTGGCTGCGGAAAGAAATCCACAGAAACAGAGAAAGCAACAGAAGCAAAAACAGCAACAGAAGCAACTGTAACAGAGAAAGCAACAGAAGCTGCAGAAGAGAAAGCTACTGAAGCAAAAGCTACCGAAGCAAAAGCTACAGAGGCAGCTACAGAAGCAGCTGCAACAGAAGCAGCAGCTGAGACAGAAGCAGAGACAGCTGCAAAAGCTAACTAATTTAAAAGATAAAGTAATATATTACCTGCCGGTAAAACGGCAGGTTTTTTGATATAGGAGCTGTTTTGTACAATTTACTGCTTTCCAAGATAATTCTTTCAATGAGCTTGTTGCATAAGGCGTATACTGATAGCGGATATCAAATATTAGAGACTGAATAAGTTCATCACTGTTGCCAGGAGCTTCTTTTAAAATGAAGCGCTCCAACAATTACATCAGATGGGAATGTGACTTCCACCTCTATAGGTGGCGGGAAGCAAGTTAGTATCAGTGGTGAGAGTCAAGCCCCCAGCTGATATAGCCTCCGGCAGGGCGCACACTGTCCGGTGGACAATGGTTTTGCGCCGATCGGAACGGAGTGCAGATGCAGAGGTGTGCAGAAGAAATATGTCATGCAGATGCATGACGCGCACCTCGCAACAAGAATGCCGGGGCATTCTTGAACAGTGACAATGCGGCCGTTATCAGGCCGTGAAAAATAAAATTAAAGTATACAAGCATCTTAAAATATATTATACTGAAAGCATCCTGGATTTGACCGGGGTGCTTTTTTCTTGTTTCACAGGAAATTGCGTCCTGTGAAACAAAAAGCCTCCGGCAGGGCGCACATTGTCCGGTGGACAATGGATTTGTGCCGACCGAAACGGAGTGTGCGAAATATACTTTTGTTCTTTGACATTGTAATTTTATTTTGGAAAGGCATTATATATGAATAAACAGGACTGGTATGACTGCGGAGCCAGGATTGGAGATCTGGTGCAGTCAGCGATTGACAGCAATGATTTTAAACAGCTGAATCAGTCGATTACCGATGCAGTGAACACTGCGATGGATATGTTGAAAAACGGGACGGGAAATAGCGGCAGCTATACGCCGGACGGCGGATCAGCCTATCAGAAAACGCAGGAGTCAGAGCAGCAGGAGAATGGATGGTCGTCTGCGAAGCGATACACCGGAGCCGGATACGGAAAAACCTGGAAGGAGATAGGCAGGAATGCCTATGAACAGGCCATGAGCCGTGCCGGACATAAGATTGACAAGAAAGTGTCAGCAAACAAAGAGCTGCCGGAGAAAGCAACACGCAGTTATAAAGGGATTGTCTATATGGCTGTGGGATATACGTTTCTGGGAATATTTGGATTTATGGCTGCCGGATTTGGAACTCTGAGTGCTTTCTGGGGCGGATTTTCCGTGGCAGTGCCGTTTCTCTGTGCCGGGGCCGCAGGCTTTGGCGTGATGGGCGTTCACGGCTCTGTGCTGAACGGCAGATCCAAGCGGCAGAAGCATTATCTGCAGATTATGGGAGACCGGGATATGTGTACGCTGGAGGAACTTTCAGACGGTGTGGGAAAATCACGTAAATTTGTACTGAAAGACCTGAAGAAAATGATACAGACCCGAATGTTTCCGCAGGGAGCGTATCTGGATGCGCAGGAGACCTGTTTGATGACGAGCAGGGATGCGTACCGGCAGTACCAGGAGACGATGAAGCAGTACGAGCTGCGGAAAAATCAGGAAGCACAGGTACAGGAGCAGGAAGAGTCGCTTTCCGCGGAGGCGCAGGATATCCTGCAGGAAGGTCGGGAGTTTATTGCACATATCCACGAGTGCAATGATGAGATCCCGGGACGCGAAATTTCTGAGAAGCTGGACCGCCTTGAGAGTGTAGTGACCAGAATTTTCAATCAGGTTGCTAAAAATCCGGAGAGTGCACCGGATCTGCATAAGATGATGAGCTATTATCTTCCGATTACAAGGAAACTGGTGGATGCATACCGGGATATGGACGCTCAGCATGTACACGGCGAGAACATTGCAAAGACCAAGAAAGAGATTGAGGATTCTCTGGATACGATCAATCAGGCTTTTGAGAATCTCCTGGATGAATTTTTCAGGGATACAGCCTGGGATATCTCATCGGATATTTCTGTGCTTCACACGATGATGGCGCAGGACGGACTGATGAAAAAGGATTTTGAAAGTAAATAAGCATTCTCACGGTTTAAGTGAGAGGCATATCAGATGGGAGATGACTCCCATTTCGCAGCAGAAATATCGGAGCATTCTTGAAGAAAAGAGACAGGCAGACTGGAAGGAGAAAAATATGAGCGGCGAATTTGATGAATTTGGAACAATCCCGACGCTGGTGTTCGGTGAGCCGGAGAAGACAGAGGAGAAGAAGACGGAACTGCCCGCAGCGCAGTCTGACAAGCCGGAAGCGGCGATTGACGACAGTATATTTTCTGAGGAAGAAAAAAAGATGGTGGATGATTTCAGCAGGAAGATTGATATCCACAACAGCAGTGCCATCCTGGAGTATGGGGCAGGTGCGCAGAAGAAGATGGCAGATTTCTCGGAAAAAGCGCTCGACAATGTGCGCAATAAGGATATGGGAGAGATCGGCGATATGGTGGCAGGTCTGGTGACAGAGCTGGAAAATTTTGATGTAGAAGAAGAAAAAGGAATTTTCGGTTTCTTCAAAAAGCAGGGAAACAGGGCGGCTATGCTGAAGTCCAAATATGACAAGACTCAGGTGAGTGTGGATAAGATCTGCAGTTCTCTGGAAGCGCATCAGATACAGCTGATGAAGGATACTGCGATGCTGGACAAAATGTATGAGTTGAATCTGACATATTATAAAGAACTGACCATGTATATCGTAGCAGGAAAAAAACGCCTGAAGGAGATCCGGGAACATGACCTGGAACAGCTGATGGAGCGGGCTAAAACGACTGGCGCTCCGGAGGATGCACAGGCGGCCAAGGATCTGGACGCAAAATGCAACCGATTTGAAAAGAAGATCCATGATCTGGAGCTGACCCGTATGATTGCGATGCAGACAGCACCGCAGATCCGACTGGTGCAGGATTCTGATACGTTGATGGTGGAAAAGATCCAGTCTACGCTGGTCAATACGATCCCTCTGTGGAAAAATCAGATGGTAATTGCACTTGGTGTGGAACATTCCAATCAGGCAGCCAGGGCACAGCGCCAGGTGACAGATCTGACAAATGAGCTGCTGAAGAAAAATGCCGAGAAGCTCAAGACCGCAACTGTGGAGACAGCGAGAGAGTCAGAGCGCGGTGTAGTGGATATTGAAACATTAAAGACCACGAATGCTTCTCTGATTTCTACGCTGGATGAAGTGGTGAAGATTCAGGCGGAGGGGCGTACAAAGCGGCGAAGTGCGGAGGAAGAGATGGCACGTATGGAAAATGAACTGAAAAACAAGCTCCTTGAGATGAGCAAATAGCCACAGCGGGATAAACAGAAAGGAGCAGCGAATGGAATTATCATTGCACGCACTTCCGCAATGGGTATGTTTTTTTTATATTTATTGTTTTCTGGGATGGATCTGGGAATCATGTTATGTTTCAGTGAAAGAAAAACATCTTGTGAACCGCGGATTTATGAAAGGACCGTTGCTGCCGATTTATGGAAGCGGAGCGATCTGTATCCTGATGGTGACAATCCGTGTGAGGGATAACTATATTCTTATGGCGGTAGTAGGCATGGTGGCTGCCACAGTCTTGGAGTATGTGACAGGCGCAGTGATGGAGGCGCTTTTTAAGGTGCGTTACTGGGATTACACCGGCGAATTTTTAAACCTGAATGGCTACGTGTGCCTGAAATCTACCTTGTGCTGGGGCGTTATGACATTTCTGGTGACGTATGTGATACATCCGCCTATTGCACAGCTGGTACACGGGATTCGCAATAATGTGCTGTATACGATGGATTTTGTAGTGACTGCGTTAGCTGCGGCAGACTTTGCCACATCCTTCAAGGCGGCGATCGATTTCAGAGATATTCTGCTGAAAGCGGAGAAACTAAAGGAAGAAATGCGCAGTGTGCAGGAGCGTCTGGATGAATTGGAGAAGCTGCTGAGCGAGAATGCGTCCAGAGCAGTGGAAGGTATCAGCGGAGGCGTGGCAAAAGTGAAGGAGAGTATCAGCGGAGGTGCAGCCCGTATGAAAGAAGCAGCAGTCGAGAAGACGAAAGGACTGACCGGCGGACGGAAAGACAGAGAAGCTCTGCAGGCAGAACGCCAGGAATTGCTGCTTCGCAAGCGCATGGGGTTCGAGAGACTGCACAGTGTATATTCCAGAAGTATAGATGGACTGCTGAAACGTAATCCGGGAACCGTTTCCGAGAAACACTCCGAAGCACTGACAGATATCAAGGCATCGATCCGGGAACATATGGAGAAAGCAAAAGCAGGAGAGAAAAAATAGCTTCCGGCAGGATCGCAGCTTACGAAATTTTCGGGATCTGTGAGTGAGTTTTCAGGAAAAGGGGAATACAGATGGAGATGGAAGAATTTATCAGCGGTTTCTGCAAGCTGCAGAATCAGTCAAGAATGGTGCTGTGTGAATTTGAAGTGCAGGAGGACGGGAACAGGAAGCTGACAGATACGGACTGTGCGTATGGCGTTTGCCCGCATAGCGGAGACTGTCTCCTGATGGCACAGGTTAAGGAGCAGCAGCTCCGGTAAAGAGGAGAACAGTATGATCTCACTGGAACGTTTTGAAGAGATAACAGAAGAACTGGCCTGTCAGCTCCCGGAAGAATTTTTCCGGGAGCTTTCTGGTGGTGTGATTGTGCGGGAGCAGGTGAAATATCATCCTGCTGCGCTGGCAAATGATCTGTATACACTGGGGGAATACCACAGACATCCGCATCTTGGAAGATTTGTGGTATTGTATTATGGATCATTTGCGGCATGTTACGGGTATCTGGAAGAAGAGATACTGCGGCGGGAAATGTGGAGGGTACTTCGCCATGAGTTTCTGCATCACCTGGAATCACTGGCGGGAGAGCGTGATCTGGAGATTGAAGATGCCATTTCTATCGCCCGCTACAGGCAAACACATAGTAAATAGGTACTGATAAAAATACTTGACGGATTTATATGCCGGTACTAGAATAAAGAGAATGAACTTTTGTCATGCGGACAAATGTATTCATGGTGAGGACAAAATTTATCAAGGTGGAGGAAACAAAGATGAAACCGTACAGCGAGAGAACGACAGAAGAACTTTTGCAGGAAAAGAAAGATCTGGAAGCTAAATTTGAGGAAGTAAAAGCCAAGGAGCTGAAGCTTGATATTTCCAGAGGAAAGCCGGCTGCGGCACAGTTAAAGATCAGCGCAGATATGCTGGATGTACTGAACAGTGATTCTGATCTCAAATGTTCGACAGGAATGGACTGCAGCAACTATGGCATGATGGACGGTATTCCGGAAGCAAAACAGCTGTTTGCAGACCTGATGGAAGTTGCACCGGAAAATGTGATTATTTTTGGAAATTCCAGCCTTAATATTATGTATGATACTGTTTCAAGATCGTATACCCATGGTGTGATGGGAAATACTCCCTGGTGTAAGCTGGATCATGTGAAGTTTCTCTGTCCGGTGCCTGGATACGACAGACATTTCGGTGTGACGCAGCATTTTGGTGTGGAAATGATCAATATTCCCATGAACAGCGACGGACCCGATATGGATCTGGTAGAGCAGTATGT
>CAKRNX010000125.1 GCA_934371475.1 uncultured Lachnospiraceae bacterium | reverse complement strand
GGATACGGCTGTAGAGTTTGTAAAAAAATTTGCATCAGAAGCAGGATGTATTGTGGCGGTGACAGGAGCAATTGATCTGGTCAGCGATGGGAAACGGTGTTTTGTTATCCGCAACGGACGAAAGGAGATGGGACAGATCACAGGGACAGGATGTCAGCTTTCCGGTATGATGACCGCATATCTGACTGCAAACCCGGAACACAAGCTTGAGGCAGCGGCAGCGGCAGTGTGCGCAATGGGACTGGCCGGAGAGATCGGATGGAGCCGGATGCAGGAAGGAGACGGCAACTCAACATACCGCAACCGGATTATTGATGCGATTTACTGCATGGATGCCGAAACACTGGAAAGAGGCGCAAAATATGAAGTGCGATAAAAAAGATCTTTTGCTGTATGCGGTGACGGACCGGCACTGGCTGAACGGTGAGACACTTTACAGTCAGGTAGAGAAAGCCTTAAAAGGGGGAGCCACTTTTGTACAGCTGAGAGAAAAAACACTTGATGAGGCTCATTTTATGGAAGAGGCAGCAGAGATACAGAAGCTGTGCCGTGCGTACCATGTACCGTTTGTCGTTAATGATAATGTGGAGATTGCGGCGGCAATGAATGCGGATGGGGTGCATGTAGGACAGAGTGATATGGCTGCAGGTGATGTACGGCGCAGACTCGGGGCAGATAAGATCATCGGAGTATCTGCGCAGACCGTAGAACAGGCATTGCTGGCAGAACGGCAGGGTGCTGACTATCTGGGCGTGGGAGCTGTGTTTCCTACCGGGTCCAAGGATGATGCGGTAGAGGTACCGCATGAGGTATTGCGGGATATCTGCGAAGCGGTACAGATCCCGGTTATTGCCATCGGCGGCATTACGGAGAAGAACGTGACAGAGCTTGCGGGAAGCGGGATCTGCGGGATTGCAGTCATCAGCGCAATTTTTGGGCAGAAAGATATTCAGGCGGCCACAGAAAGACTGAAACTGCGTACCGAGAAGATGGTGGAAACGGAGTGAGCATATGAAGACAGCATTGACAATTGCGGGCAGTGACTGCAGCGGCGGGGCCGGAATACAGGCCGATATTAAAACTATGATGGCAAATGGCGTCTATGCGATGAGTGCGATTACGGCGCTGACAGCCCAGAATACGATGGGAGTCGCTGCGATTATGGATGTGTCGGCACATTTTCTGGAGCAGCAGCTGGACTGTATTTTCACAGATATTTGCCCGGATGCCGTAAAGATTGGAATGCTTCCCTCGCCTGAGCTGATTAAAGTGACAGCAGGGAAGTTAAAAGAGTATCAGGCACGTAATGTTGTGGTAGATCCGGTGATGGTTGCGACCAGTGGGGCAGCACTTACGGGGGAGGCGGCTGTGCAGGCCATGAAAGAGCTTCTGTTTCCGCTGGCGGCTGTTGTAACACCCAATATTCCAGAGGCACAGGTTTTGTCCGGTATGCCGATACGGAGCAAAGAGGATATGGTTCGGGCGGCGGAGCAGATCAGCCGCAGTTGTGGATGCAGTGTGCTCTGCAAGGGCGGACACAGCCTGGAGGATGCCAGTGATGTGCTGGTAAAGGGGGATTCTGTGCGCTGGTTTCATGGCAGACGCATTGACAATCCAAATACGCATGGAACCGGCTGCACGCTCAGCAGCGCCATAGCGGCTGGACTGGCCAGAGAAATGACACTGGAGGATGCGGTGGAGCGGGCCAAAAATTATCTGTCTGGGGCACTGGAGTCAATGCTGGATCTTGGAGCCGGCAGCGGTCCGCTGGATCACGGATACCGCATCGTTTTGGATTAAACAGGAAACCGTATATGAGGGGAGCTTGCATGCGTGACAAAAGCTGTACAGTCAAAGGCTGTGGTTCGCGCAGCAGGGTGCGCCCCGTGTGGAGCTGAAGAGGTATTTGGGTGTCCGCACGGGTGCGCCAGAAGTCATAAAGTGACTTTTGATTATCCGGGAATTTGTCTCCCTTCATGATCGATCGTATAGTTTTCACGGGATACCAGCTGAGAGATCGGAACGATCTGGTATCCCTTTTCCTGAAGTCTGGTAATCACAGTGTCCAGAGCCTGAGCGGTGTATTTGGCGCCGTTATGCATCAGAATGATGGAGCCGTTTCCAAGATGACGGTGTTCTGTCACAGTCTGGATAATGGAATCAATACCGTAATCTTTCCAGTCAAGGGAATCGACATCCCACTGGATGGGAAGATAGCCACAGGATTTTATATTTTGGATGACCTGAGAATTATAGTCTCCGTATGGAGGACGGAACAGATCCATATCAATCCCCGTAAGGGCTTTTACTTTTTCATGTACTGTTGTAATCTCTTCCTTCTGCTGGTTTTCTGAGAGCTGGCTCATATTTTTGTGATGTTCACTGTGGTTGCCCAGATCATGGCCGGCTGCAGCAATTCGCCTGACATCTTCCGGGTAGCTGTCTACCCACCCTCCCGTCATAAAAAATGTAACTTTTATATTGTGCTTGGCCAGAATATCCAGAATATTCTGGGTATCTTCATTTCCCCAGGCAGCGTCAAACGAGAGCGCGACCCAAGGCTTTTCTGTCTGCACACAGTAGACTGGAAGTTCTTTCTGACTCTGCATGGTGGAGACAGTCACAATCTGATCTTTTGTATAATAGGAACCCGCCAGAAACAGCAGCATACACAGCAGTACAACGCCGATGCCGCGCAGATGGTAGACGGCGGAAGGAGAAAGTTTCCGGTTTTTCCATAAATTTCTCATTGTGCGGGGAGATCCTCCGGAAAAATATTCTTGTTTCCATATATATGTCTGAGACGGAAAAACATACCAGATTTGCCCGGTCGGGCTCTATGATCCACCTGTTCAGGAATACTTCTGCATCTACACTTTGTTTCGGTCGGCTCCCATCCGTTGTCCGCTGAACAGTGTGCGTCACTTCATATGTGATGTAGGTGCGAAAATTGAGAGCTAAGTATTGACAAAGAAAAACGGAAAGCATTATACTACATTAATATAGTAATATGCAGAAACCGAAAAAGAAAAGGTATACTGAGTTTCGGATAAAACATTAAGAAGGTACGTAAAACATGACAGAACAGAGAAATTCAGACAATATCACTGTGCTGCTGGATGAAAACCGCGAAGAGATACTTTCCATGGGACGGAAGCTTTTTGCGTGTCCGGAGCCAGGGTTTAAGGAAGTGGAATCAGGAAAGATTCTTACTTCCTTTTTACTATGTGAAAATATTAACGTGCAGCATGCGGCTCTGACCGGACTGAAAGCTGAGATCGGAGATCCGTCGGGATACCACATTGCCCTGGTGGCTGATATGGATGCGCTGTATGTGAGCGAAGGCAGCAGGCGGTATCCGTTTCATTCCTGCGGTCACAGCATTCAGACAACGGTGATGGCCTATGTGCTGAAGATGCTCAAAGATATGGGCATTGCAGAGCGCACCGGTACAAGAGTCAGCTTTATCGCCACACCCGCGGAGGAGTTTATTGACTTTGATTACCGAAAAACACTGATTAATGAGGGAAAGATCCGTTATTATTCCGGCAAACAGAATATGATTGCACAGGGCCTGTTTGATGATGTGGACTGTGTGCTGAGCATGCATATCAATGGTGATGAAGGGACATTGTTTGATGTCGGATCCACACTGGCAGGTTTTATGATGAAACGGGTCGTATTTCACGGAAAAGCGTCGCACTCCGGCGCGGCTCCTCACTTGGGGAGAAATGCGCTGCACGCGGCTACGCTTTGTATGAATGCGATTGCGTTTATGAAAGACCAGTTTTCCAAAGAGGACGGCATCTGTATTCATCCGGTGATCACTTCCTCTTCAGGCAGTGTGAATGTCATACCGGACGAAGTGGTCATGGAGTCCTATATTCGTGCTAATACACTGGATGCGCTGCTGGAAGCCGGCAGGAAGTTTGATGACTGTGCTGTTTACAGTGCCAGAGCACTGGGGATGGAATGCAGCGTGGAGGATCAGACCGGTTATATGCCGCTCAAGCAGTCAGATGAGCTGAATGCAGTCATTCATAAAAATATGCTGCGCATCTGTCCGGAAGAAAAGATTGTCAAGGGCGTTGTATCCGGCGCATCGGGAGACGTGGGAGATCTGGGATATCTTCTGCCTACCGTACAGTTTGGATTTTCCGGCATGAAAGGGCGGATTCACAGCGGAGCTTTTACGATTGTGGACGAAGAGAATGCCTATCTGCACACCGCAGAAGTGGTGCTGCGCACAGTAGCGGATCTGATGGAGCATCCGGAGCTTCGGGTGTCAAAGGACGGTTACGAGGAGCGCAAAAAATTCTACATGGAGCACTGGCTGCACAGCGTTGAATAGCGTACTTGCTTATATGAGCCTGACGTTCAGGTTAGGCACAGAGGAAAGGCTAGATATTAATAATAAACATACAGGAGGTTGTCAATCATGGCAAAACATGGAATTCCAACACCACATATCGGAGCAGCACTAGGGGACATCGCTGAGACTGTACTGCTTCCGGGAGATCCGCTGCGGGCAAAATTTATCGCAGATACATTTCTGACAGATGTAAAACAGTTTAATTCTGTGCGGAATATGTTTGGATTTACCGGAAAATATGAGGGAAAACCCGTATCTGTAATGGGCACAGGCATGGGATGCGCGTCTATCGGTATTTATTCCCATGAGCTGATTCATTTCTACGGATGCAAAAATCTGATCCGCGTAGGTACGGCGGGGGCAATGCAGCCGGATGTCAAGATCCGTGATGTAGTTATCGGCATGGGTGCCTGCACGACATCAAATTATGTCAAACAGTTCCGTCTGCCGGGAGATTACTCCTGCATCTGCAGTTACGAGCTGCTGAGCAAAGCCGTGGAAGAAGCAAAGAAGAAGGGGCTGCACTATCATGTGGGCAATATTCTCAGTTCAGATATGTTCTACAATCCGCAGCTGCCGCCGGTAGGCACCACCTGGACACAGATGGGTGTGCTGGCTGTTGAGATGGAGTCTGCTGCCCTTTACAGCAATGCCGCTTATGCAGGCGTGAATGCGATTTGTATCCTGACTATCTCTGATTCTTCCTTTACCGATGAAGTGACGACAGCCGAAGAGCGTCAGGAAACGTTCACAGATATGATTGATGTCGCTTTGAAGCTGGCCTGACAGGAAAGAGTAAGGTAGGAATATGAATGAGGAAATTTTAAGGGTTGAAGACCTGACTAAAATTTATCCGGGTGGAGTTCTGGCGAATTATCAGATTAATTTCAGTGTTAATAAAGGCGAGATTCATGCACTTGTGGGCGAGAACGGAGCCGGCAAATCAACACTGATGAAAATGTTGTTCGGTATCGAAGAGATTACCAGCGGAAAAGTGTTCCTTTACGGAAAAGAAGTACACTTTGCATCAAGTACGGACGCGATCAAGGCGGGGATCGGAATGGTGCATCAGCATATGATGCTGGTGCCGTCTCTGACAGTGGCAGAAAATCTGGTACTCGGCATTGAAAAGAAAAAGGGTCTGTTCCTGGATAAGAAAAAAGCAATTGAAGAAACAGAGGCGATCTCTAAGAAATATAATCTTTATGTGGAAGCGGACAAGCTGGTGCGTGATATTTCCATCGGTATGAAGCAGAAGCTGGAGATACTGAAGACCATGTACCGCGGTGCCAAGATTATTATTCTCGATGAGCCAACGGCTGTACTGGCTCCTCAGGAGACAGAAGAACTGTTTGAACAGCTCAAGAATCTGAAAGAGGAAGGATATACGATTATCTTTATCTCCCACAAGCTGCAGGAAGTAAAACAGCTGTGCGACAGACTGACTGTATTAAAGGACGGACGTTCTATCGCAACCTGCAATGTGGCGGATGTGTCTACAGAAGAGATTTCCCATATGATGGTAGGACGGGATGTCAAGCTGTCCTACCATAAGACACCCAAAGTGTTCGATGAGAAAATTTTGCAGGTGCATGATCTGGATTATACGGACAAGTTCGGTACCCGGAAATTGAATCATCTTTCGTTTTCACTGAGATCAGGAGAAGTACTGGGAATTGCCGGTATTGAAGGAAACGGTCAGAAAGAGGCCATGGAAATCCTGACAGGGAATATGAAATCAGACGGTGGATCCATCATGTACAAGGGCAAGGATCTGTGCCGTGAGAGCATCCGGGAGAACAGAGAGCTTGGCATTGCCCATGTGCCGGAGGACCGTAACCTCAACGGCTGCGCTCCTCAGATGAGTGTGCGGGACAATCTGATCGCGGCAGGACTGGAGCGTTTTTCGAAACATAAGATCCTGGATGAGAAAGCGATCAATCAGTACTGTGAGGAATGTGTGGAAGAGTTCGCGGTTAAGACATCCAGTCTGGATATCAGCATCAAGAGCCTTTCCGGAGGAAACGTACAGAAAGCGATTGTGGCACGTGAATTTACTGCGGGGGCGGACGTGATTGTGCTGAATCAGCCGACCCGAGGAGTTGACGTGGGCGCTATGGAGTTTATTCATAAAAAAATTCTGGAAATGCGGGATGAGGACAAATCTCTGCTTCTTGTGAGTGCAGACCTGGCAGAGTTAAAAGCACTCAGCGACAGAATTATTGTGTTCTACCAGGGAAAAGTGGTGGGTGTTCTGGAC
>CAKRNX010000124.1 GCA_934371475.1 uncultured Lachnospiraceae bacterium | reverse complement strand
ACCGGCTCGGAGTCCTTCTGCAATGCGCTTACCAGCGCATGGCCTACCTCATGGTAAGATACCAGGCGTCGCTCCTCCGCATTCAGCACGCGGTCTTTCTTCTCTTTACCTACCAGCACAATCTCCACTGCCTCGAACAGATCAGACTGTGAAACCACATTTCTGCCTTTTTTGACTGCCAGGATAGCCGCCTCATTGATCATGTTGGCCAGATCGGAACCGACTGCTCCGGACGTAGCCAGCGCAATGGCCTCCAAATTCACAGTCTCATCCATCCGCACATTCTTTGCATGTACCTTCAGCACATCGATACGTCCCTTCAGATCCGGTTTATCAACAATCACCCGCCGGTCAAAACGACCGGGACGCAGCAGCGCCTGATCCAATACCTCCGGACGATTGGTAGCCGCCAGGATCAGCAGACCCTTGGACGTATCAAATCCATCCATCTCAGCCAGCAGCTGGTTCAGCGTCTGCTCGCGCTCATCGTTGCCTCCGCCAAAACGGCTGTCTCTGCTCTTTCCGATGGCATCAATCTCATCAATAAAAATAATACAGGGCGCATTTTTCTTTGCCTCATCAAACAGATCCCTAACACGGGAGGCACCCACGCCCACAAACATCTCTACAAAATCAGAACCGGACAGGGAGAAGAACGGGCACTTGGCCTCTCCCGCCACAGCCTTAGCCAGCAGCGTCTTACCTGTTCCGGGAGGACCCACCAGCAGTGCACCCTTGGGAAGCTTCGCTCCGATCTTCGTATATTTTCCAGGATTTTCAAGGAAATCTACAACTTCCTGCAGGGACTCCTTTGCCTCATCCTGACCTGCCACATCGGCAAATGTCACACCGGTCTCTTTCTGCACATAGACCTTGGCATTGCTCTTGCCCACGCCCATCATGCCTCCGCCGGAGGACATTCTGCGCATCACTACGCCAAGCAAAATCCAGATCAGGATCAGGGGTGCAAACGACAGCACCACATTCAAAATCAGGCTGGTAGTCGTATCCGGAATCTCCTCTGAGAACTCTACACCCGCTTTTTCCAGGCGGTTCACCAGATCAGGATCCTCCATCTTGCCTGTATACCCGGTATAATAGGAAATCTCAACTCCATTTCCGGAAAAAGGCTGCGTGTTGGGTATGATCGTCAGCTTGTCACTTCCGAATACCACCTTCTTGACCAGACCCTTATCTACCATCTCCAGAAACTCATTGTATGTAATCTCCCGGGAGGTGGTATCTTTTACCATATTATTAAAGAAGCTCATGACCAGCAGCGTTGCCAGTGTCACGATCACAAAAATCATAACCGTGGAATGATTCCGACCGCCATTGGGCGCTCCGCCACGGTTATTCTTGTCAGGGTCATTATTCCTCTGATTATTTTCCATGTTTTCCTCCTACTACATGATCCTGTGTCTCCATCATGTGTTCTTATTATAAATATAGGATTTCCATAAATCAATACTACCTTTAAAAATAAATTATAAATGTTTTCTTAACATGCGCCCCCCATATTCGCATATCGTGAAGTTTACGCTCCACTTTTAGGATCATATGGGGCGTGTCAAAAGGTCCATCCTAACCATCGTGCAAGCACAGGTGAGATTAAATCTTTCGATACCGCAATCGACTTTATATAATTAATTTTTTGCCCAAAACCGAAAATTACCCGTAGATTTCTTAAAACAATGGTTGTATAATATCATAATTCAAGATTCAAGTTTTAAAAGGAGGAAAGTTATGCCAGTAAAATACGTATTCGTAACCGGCGGCGTTGTCTCAGGCCTTGGAAAAGGCATCACAGCTGCATCTCTGGGACGTCTGCTGAAAGCCCGCGGTTACAAAGTCACCATGCAGAAATTTGATCCTTATATCAATATTGATCCGGGAACCATGAATCCCATCCAGCACGGAGAAGTGTTCGTCACTGACGACGGCGCTGAGACGGATCTTGATCTGGGGCATTACGAACGCTTTATCGATGAAAGCCTGACAAAAAACTCCAATGTGACAACCGGAAAAATTTACTGGTCTGTCCTGCACAAAGAACGCCGCGGAGACTATGGCGGAGGAACCGTGCAGGTAATTCCTCATATTACAAATGAAATCAAGAGCCGTTTTCACAGAGACTTCACTTCCGACGACACCAGTATTGCCATCATCGAAGTAGGCGGTACGGTAGGTGATATCGAAAGCCAGCCGTTTCTGGAGTCCATCCGGCAGTTCCAGCATGACATCGGCCACGAAAACGCAATCCTGATCCATGTCACTCTGATCCCGTATCTGAAGGCTTCCGGTGAGATGAAAACCAAGCCTACTCAGGCCAGCGTAAAGGAACTCCAGAGCATGGGCATCCAGCCGGATATCATCGTCTGCCGTTCCGAATATCCTCTGGGACAGCAGCTGAAAGACAAGATCGCCCTCTTCTGTAATGTACCAAACAGCCATGTACTGCAGAATCTGGACGTAAAATATCTGTATGAGGCCCCTCTCGCCATGGAGAAAGAGCAGCTGGCTCAGGTTGCATGTGAATGTCTCCATCTGAACTGTCCGGAACCGGATCTTGCCGACTGGATTTCCATGGTTGACGCGCTGCGCAATCCTACCAAGGACGTGACGGTTGCACTCGTCGGTAAATACACCCAGCTGCACGATGCCTATATCAGTGTGGTGGAAGCGCTCAAACACGGCGGTATCGCAGCCCGCGCTACTGTGCATATCAAATGGATCGACTCAGAAGAAATCACTGAAGAAAATGCTGCTGAAAAACTGTCCGATGTGGACGGTATCCTGGTTCCCGGCGGCTTCGGCGACCGCGGCATTGAGGGAATGATCGTGTCCATCCGCTATGCAAGAGAAAATAAGGTTCCGTTCTTGGGTCTGTGTCTCGGTATGCAGCTGTCAATTGTAGAATATGCCCGTCATGTGGTTGGTTACAATGATGCTCACAGTATTGAGCTGGATCCGCTGACCACACATCCGGTCATCGCGCTGATGCCGGATCAGAACGGTATCGAAGATATCGGCGGAACACTGCGTCTCGGCTCCTATCCGTGCGTACTCGATCCGACTACGAAGGCATGTCAGCTCTATGGCACAGATCACATTGAGGAGCGCCACCGCCACCGCTACGAAGTAAACAATGATTACCGCAAGGCGCTGACCGAAAACGGGCTGACACTCTCCGGACTCTCTCCCGACGGCCGTATTGTAGAAATGATTGAACTGAAGGATCATCCGTTCTACATCGGCACACAGGCTCATCCGGAACTCAAATCCAGACCGAACCGTCCGCATCCGCTGTTCCGCGGCTTTGTAGAGGCATCTCTGGAGCATAAAGAGAACCGCTAAATTTAGCCGTTTTAACAACATAACAGGCACAGATTTTTACTTTCTATACGTTTGCATCCGCAACTATACAGAAAAGAAAATCTGTGCCTGTTTCTTTACATGATTACTATATTAAAGGTTCTCTCCCCGCCTGTGCCTGCGCAATGACGGAAAAATCCGGAGCTTTCCTCAATCTGTGCCATTCGGTCTGCCATCTTCTGTGATCAGATCGTAATCAGCTCATACTGAGAAGTGCCCAGTCCAATCTTCTCCGCATGGTCGATCGCGGATCTCCAGTTGGTATCCGGTCCCACTGCCTTGAAGTAATCTTCATGGTCATGATCATGGCCGCAGCCACATGACTTTATATGCTCACCCAGCTGGCTGTTCGCAATCGGAGTCTGCGCATTGACCGCATCCACACATGCCATATCCAGCGCTACCGGATCGAAGGAAGCAAACATACCTACGTTCGGGATGATTGCCGCATCGTTCTCTGCATGGCAGTCGCACTGCGGGGAAACATCTACCACCATATTGATATGGAAGTTAGGTCTTCCGGCGCAGACAGCCTTGCTGTACTCGGCGATCTTGCAGTTCATTACATCGTTGGCCTCATCAAAATCCGGCTGTACCGCATCTCTGGGACAGACACCGATACATCTGCCGCAGCCTACACATTTGTCATGATCGATGGAAGCCTTATGATCTGTAATAGACGGCGCATCGTGCGCACAGATCTTGATACACTTGCCGCAGCCCACACAGAGTTCCTGATCCACATGAGGTTTGCCTGCGCTGTGCATCTCCATCTTGCCGGCTCTGGATCCGCCGCCCATACCAAGATTCTTTAATGATCCGCCAAATCCTGCTGCCTCATGTCCTTTAAAATGAGTCAGGGAAATCACAATATCCGCATCCATCAACGCCTGGCCAATCTTTGCTTCTTTTACGTATGTACCACCTTCTACCGGTACAAGCGCCTCATCTGTTCCCTTCAGACCATCGGCGATAATTACATGACATCCTGTGGAAAACGGAGAAAATCCATTCTCATAAGCTGCATCCATATGCTCCAGCGCATTCTTTCTGCCACCCACATACAGCGTATTACAGTCAGTCAGGAATGGCTTTCCGCCCAGTTCTTTGACTACGTCTACTACAGCTTTGGCGTAGTTCGGACGAAGATAAGCCAGATTGCCCGGCTCACCGAAATGGATCTTGATTGCTACAAAATGATTTTTGAAATCAATCTGATCAATCCCCGCCGTCCTAATCAGTCTCTTCAGTTTCATTGGAAGGGTTTCCCCGTTTCTTGTCCGCATGTCGGTAAAGTATACTTTAGATTTTTCCATGCTGTCATCTCCTCCTGTTTAAAACGTGTTCACAGTCTGCATTATAACCCATCTGACAAAACAAGATCAAATATATTCTGCAAATTTTACTCACTATTGCAATATGCGCCTTGCTTAAGACTTTGCATGATATCAAATATCTGACTCGTGAACCTACAGATCGTGTTTCATCCTTGCATATGTCTTAATTAGCTCAATCGCATTGTCGATCCCCAGATCGCTGGTATCAACGGAAAGATTGTAGCTGGAAGCTACTCCCCATTTTTTCTCTGTCTGGAAATTATAGAAGCTGGCTCTCTTTTTATCTGCTTTGAGAATCATATCTCTGGCTTTAGACTCGGAAATATGTTCAAACTCCGTCACACGGGCAATCCTGAACTCCATGCTTGCATGCACAAATACCGTTGTCAGATGGGGATGGTCACGCAGAATATAATCAGCTCCCCGGCCTACAATCACGCAGGGCTCGCCGTCTCCTAACTTTCTCACTGCATCGTACTGTGCCTGATAGATCTGCTGATTCAGCGTCGTTCCCACATAGTTCATAGAAGGATACACATCCATTACAATCGAGTACAGCAGGCTGTTGGTCGGCTTCTCATCATAATGCTCCAGCACCTTCTCACAGATACCGCTCTCTTCTGCCACCAGTTTCAGAAGCTCTTTATCATACAGTTTGATCCCCAGCTCTTTTGCCAGCCTTCTGCCTACTTCATGTCCGCCGCTGCCAAACTGTCTTCCTATTGTAATAATCATATTATCTGCCATCATCTTGCCCTCCTTCTCCCGCCTGCGAAACAGACTTCTATTGTTTGTATTATATCATTTTTTTATGCATTTTGCCAGAAAAAAGGACTGAATGATGCGTAAAAACTGTTCGTCATTTAAATTGGAATTATTCAACGTCAAAATCTCATTGCGTATCTACAAATGATGTGCTTATAATAAGCGTACAGAAAAAGCAGAAATATTTTCATAAAACAGGAGTAAGAACAAAAGTGTGCTTCGTACACCCCGCGGGCTACAACTTCGGCAGCACAGCTTTTGTTCCGCGCGCGAGCAGGCTTCTTCTCTGCGAGCTGTGCATCATGCCGGAGGCTTTTATTTCACAGGACGCAATTTCCTGTGAAATAAAAAAAGATCAAAAAAAGTCTATCTTTTCATCCCAAAAATAGATTGCAACGGATATCCTGACTTCGCTTCATTCTCCAAAACCCCTTCTCAGTATGCCCAATGGATCGGTTTTTTCGTCTGCGTCACAGTAGAGGTGACTGTTCCGGTTTTACACCGGATTCCCCGTTCTATTTATTAAATTTTCAATTTGACTTTATTTTACCATGATTTTTGGATTTCTTCTTATCCTGATTAGCGCATTCAACGCTTCAACGTGTTTTCTGATAAGCCAGCCTTGTCTCTCCACCCCGGATATGCACAACGCCGCAGTATGTAAATCCATTTTTTATCAGCATATTTTGCATGACTGTATTATCCTCATGCGTATCCATCTTCAAATTGGCATGCCGGGAAAACGCCCAGTCAATGCAGGCTTTCCCCACACCTCGGTGCGTACCGTCCGACGCTACCCGGTGAATCACACTGTACGGTTCCTGATTTTTCCAATGTCCTTCTATTACAGTATAATCCGGCTCCGGATGTCCGGAAAACATGAATACGCCACAGATCGTCCCTTGATCTCCGTCCGGCGTCACACAGTAAAGCTCTCCATTTTCCTGATCCCTCTCCACAATCTCTCTCTGCGGATAGCCGCCCGTCCATTGATTTGGGTTCCCGTGTTCTGCCTGAAATTTCCTGGCATATGCATAGATCTCCATCACTCTGTCTATTTCTTCTGCTTTTACTTTTCTGATTTCCATATATTAGCTTTCCGTTACTGAAAACTTATAAAAAGTTATAAACTTCTATGTTTCATTCCTACTTCAACGAGTATGCTTTTGATG
>CAKRNX010000123.1 GCA_934371475.1 uncultured Lachnospiraceae bacterium | reverse complement strand
GATATAGCCTATGGCAGAGTGAAGAGGTGCGCAGGAGGGATATACGTCATGCAGATGCATGACTCCCACCCCGCAGCAAGAATGCCGGGGCATTTTTGAATATAAATGCTGTGCGGATCACATCCGGGCAGAAGGAGGACATATGGCCTATACAGAAAAAAAGAGATGTATGTTTTTGGGACTTCCGTGGACATTTACTACATATCATATTACGGAAGAACTTGTGACGGTGCAGAGCGGATTTCTGCGGAAAACAGAAAATGACTGTTATATGTATAAGATTATCGATGTACGGCTGGAGCGCAGTATCATGGAACGGCTGCTGGGGCTGGGAACTATACACTGCTTTGGCGGGGACGTGACAGATCCGGAGCTGATTATCCGTCATGTCCGCAATGCGAAGGAGATCAAGGGGTATATCCTTCATTATTCAGAAGACCAGCGTCTGAAGAGAAAGACGCTGAACACACAGAATATCGGCGGAAGACCAGATCTGGACGAGAGGGCCGCTCATGATCCCTGTATGTTTTAAAAGGGGATGTCCGGATCAGAAACGGCGCAGCAGCCATTCAAAGATCAGTCCTGCGCAGAACCAGAGAGGCGCATAGTCCAGACGGATCACACCGTTGATATTTAAGGGCGCATGACTGTAGTCCCAGGGACACAGATGAAAGAGATTCAGCAGAGAGCCGGTCAGGTATTCCACTGCAAAAATACCGCACATGTAGATCGTTCCGCGGGCAATGACAGGCAGAGAGCTGATATGGCGGTAGACCGGACCGATCAGGGCAGCGGTTCCATAGATCGGGAACATCCAGAGGGATGAGCGACCGGTGAGAGTCGGGTCTTTTTGCAGGATGGAGTGGAGTCCGGTCCAGAGGATTTCCATGGCCCAACCGTAGAGTCCGCATCGGAAAAATGTAATCATAACGTTACCTCCCGGAGCAGCGAAGCGTATAAGGGCTTATCTGATCTGGTGAAACAGTTTCATAGATCAGTCTGGGCAGAAAAGGGACAAATTATTCGATAAGACAAAAAATTATTGCTGTGTGTTTTGCACGTTGATAATCTGTAAATATTTTACGTGACAGGAATGGACTGTTGCAGATGCGCTGCAGCAGTCTTTTTGTGTCGGAAAACTGCGCAGCTCGCAGAGAGGAAGAAAGGAAGCTAAACATGACTTACGAGGAAGCAAGAAAATACCTGGATCAGGTGGCAGTGAAGGGAAATGTGCTGGGGCTTACCAGTATGGGGATCCTGTTAAAGGAGCTGGGCAATCCGCAGGATCAGTTGAAGTTTGTGCATATTGCGGGAACGAACGGAAAGGGATCCGTGATGGCCTACGTGGGTGCAGCACTCAAGAGTGCCGGATACAGGATTGGACGCTATGTTTCCCCTACGTTGTTTTCTTATGAAGAACGGATTCAGATCAACGGATCATACATCAGCAGGGAAGATGTGGCGAGGCTGGTGACGCAGATTGCAGAGGCGAGAGAGACGATTGCCGGACGCGGGGAGCCTTCTGCCACAGTTTTTGAGGTAGAGACTGCCATGTCGTTCCTGTATTTCGTGGAGCAGAAATGTGATCTGGTTCTGCTGGAAACAGGAATGGGCGGCAGAGAGGATGCTACCAATCTGGTGAAAACTACGCTGGTGGAGGTCCTTTCTTCAATCAGTATGGATCATATGTCATTCCTTGGAGATACGATTGCCAAGATTGCCTGGAATAAGGCGGGGATTATCAAAAAAAATACGCTGGCAGTTTCTGATACGCAGCAGCCGGAGGCGATGGAAGTGATCCGACAGGTGTGCCAGGAGCAGAATGCCACTCTTAGCATGGTGGAAGAAGGCGCGTTAGAGCAGGTTCAGTACGGGTTGAAGGAACAGAGCTTCTGTTACAGAGGGATCGATTCTCTGAAGATCCATCTGGCGGGAACGTGCCAGATCCATAATGCGGCGCTGGCGGTAGAGACTCTGCTGGCGCTGAGAAAACTGGGATATCAGATCAGCGATGAACAGATCAGGGACGGACTGGGACATACTGTATGGGAAGGACGTTTTCAGGTAGTGCATGAGCATCCCACCGTGGTGATGGATGGGGCTCACAATCCGGATGCGGCCAGGGTTTTGATGGATGCGGTGGATCATTATTTTGAGGGCCGCAAAATTTATTATATTTTCGGAGTGTTTTCTGATAAGGAATATGATAAAATTATAAAAATAACGGCGGCCAGAGCGGAAAAAATCTTTACGGTAGAGACGAAAGACAATCCCAGGGCTCTTCCGGTGCAGGAGCTGACTAGGGCTGTAGCGGCGGTCAACCCGCATGTGGAGACAGTAAAGGATGTAGGACGGGCGCTTTCGATAGCCCTGAAAGAGGCGTCAGAAGAAGATGTGATCCTGACATTTGGCTCGCTGTCATTTTTATGGGAAGTAAAGCAGTTTTTCGGTTGTGAGTAAGTAGCAAAGCGGATTACCAATATCCGTTTGGCCAAAATCAGGTAAGTTCTCTGCGTTTATTACGAAAAACATGAAACAGCGAATGAGACTTGGTTTGCAGTCAGAAGAGTAACAAGAGAGATCTGTGTACTAAAAACAGAAAGGGTTACATGTAATATATGAAAGATTTACTGGAATTAAGAGATGAAATTGACGGCATCGACAGCCGTCTGGTAGAGCTGTTTGAGGAGCGCATGGCGCTGAGTGAGCAGGTGGCGGAATATAAAATCAGCACCGGACGCAAGGTATTTGACAAGGAGCGAGAGCGTTCGAAGCTGGAAAAGCTGACGGCGCTGGCACACAATGATTTTAACCGTCACGGGGTGGAGGAACTGTTTCAGCAGATCATGTCTATGAGCCGCAAAAAGCAGTACCAGCTGCTGGCACAGAATGGCGTGATCGGCCGTCTGCCCTTTATTGCGGTGGACGATATTGACAAGGAGAATGTCCGCGTAGTTTACCAGGGTGTCGAGGGTGCGTACAGCCATGCGGCCATGTGTCAGTATTTCGGCGACCAGGTGAACTGTTTTCATGTGAAGAAATGGCGTGACGCAATGGAGGCGATTGCCGAGGGAGCTGCCGACTATGCGGTGCTTCCGATTGAAAATTCGACGGCGGGCATTGTGGCAGACAATTTTGATCTGCTGGTAGATTTTGAGAATTATATTGTGGGAGAGCAGGTGATCAAATGCGAGCATGTGCTGATGGGACTGCCGGGAACGAAGCTTTCTGACATCAAATCTGTAATCTCCCATACGCAGGCGCTTTCTCAGTGTGAGCGGTTTCTGGAGGAACATCGGGAATGGAAACAGATCCCGTATGATAATACCGCTATGGCGGCCAAAAAGGTGGCGGAAGATCAGGATAAGACCCAGGCGGCCATTGGCAGCGCATTTGCGGCAAAGATTTTCGGCCTGGAGATCCTGGCAGATCACATTTATTATAATGAAGCAAATTCGACCCGTTTTATTATTGTCACAAATCAGAGAGTGTTCCGCAAAGACGCCCGCAAGATCAGTATCTGCTTTGAGGTGCCGCACAAGAGCGGTTCCCTTTACAATATTCTGTCGCATTTTATCTACAACAATCTGAACATGAACCGTATTGAGTCAAGACCGATCACCGGGCGGAACTGGGAATATCATTTCTTTGTAGATTTTGACGGAAACCTGGGAGAGAGCAGTGTGAAGAATGCACTGCGGGGTATCCGCGAGGAAGCGATTAACATGAAGATTCTGGGCAACTATTAATAATTATTATTGTGCATCCCACCGGAGGTTTCTGTTATAAGAAATTTATGCCAAAACACCTTGCGGGACAGTGGCTGCTGAATAGTTGCGTAATTATGATAATTTTTATAACAGAATAAAAGTGTGTGCTTTCTACATTCCGCGAACCATTGTTTTAGCAGCACAACTCTTGTTTCGCGCACGAGCAGGCTGTGTTAACAGCACTTATTACTAGAGTGTGTTTGAAAAACCATTTCCGCGATCTGCGAGCCCCACTTTGCGGTATATTTTGCCCTTATTCGGGCGAAATCTCCCACAAACTGGAATTCGCAGTTCACAAAAAGCCTTTTTCAAACACACTTTAGAGAAAATATTATGATATAAATAGAGGAGTATTATGGAAAGACTTAGAGAACTGATCTTATACAGACCCCAGGAAGCATCGTTACTGAACCGTCTGGCGGAGCTGTTGCTGAACATGGAAAATCAGGATGAACTGTTTGAAAGGGATGAGGAGTTTACACCGGGAGTATATGAGAAAGATGAACTCCGCAACACTTATTTTTCCTGTATGCAGGAGCTGATTGAGATCGCAGAGTCCCACGGATTTTCCGGCAATCTCTGGCACTGCTATCTGACGTACCTGCTGGTATATCATGAGAATGCGTTCAGCAAGGCATGCGAGATTCAGGGCGCAGTGGAGGGCGGCATCAACCGGATTGCACTGCATGATTTTGACATTTTCCGGGAGTTGTTTGCATTTGATTTTGAGCGGATTGAGGAGGATCTGGACGTCTCCATCTACCCGATGCTCATGAATTATACCAACGCAAGTGGGGAGCGCAAGATCTTTAACCGCAGGATCCGTGACAGGATCTGCGAACTTGCCTCCAGGTTGGCTTCCAGCCGGAGTACGCAGGAGTTCAAGGAAGATATGGAGGAGTTTTACCGGGAGTTCGGCGTGGGAAAATTTGGCCTGCATAAGGCGTTCCGTGTAGTTCACAATGAGAATGGCGTAGAGATTATCCCGATTACCAATATTGCTCATGTCTACCTGGAAGATCTGGTCGGATACGAGATCCCGAAACAGAAGCTGATTGAGAATACAGAAGCTTTTGTACAGGGGAAACGGGCAAACAACTGTCTTCTGTTTGGGGATGCGGGAACAGGCAAGTCCTCCAGCATCAAGGGCATTCTCAATCGTTACTATGATCAGGGACTGCGGATTATCGAGGTCTATAAGCACCAGTTCCAGGATCTGAATGAAGTGATTGCCCAGATCAAAAACCGTAATTACAAATTTATCATTTACATGGATGATCTTTCTTTTGAGGAATTTGAGATTGAATACAAATATCTGAAGGCTGTGATCGAGGGCGGACTGGAGAAAAAGCCAAATAATATCCTGATCTATGCCACTTCCAACCGGCGTCATCTGATCCGGGAGACGTATGCAGACAAAGAAGAAGTCCGGGAAGATATGCACACTTCCGATACCGTGCAGGAAAAGCTGTCACTGGTGTACCGGTTTGGTGTGACGATTTATTTTGGCTCTCCGGACAAAAAGCAGTTCCAGCATATTGTTAAGGTGCTTGCTGACAAGCACGGAATCACCATACCTGAGGAAGAGCTGTGGCGGGAGGCCAACAAATGGGAGCTGACACACGGCGGACTTTCCGGCAGGACAGCACAGCAGTTTATTGATTATCTGCTGGGAAAATAATACGGACAGACGGACGCTGTCCTGAAAGAAGGGAGCAGACATATGGCGGTAAAATTATTTGCGGCGGTTGTGATCGGATCCACAGAGACGGAGATGAAGATTTTTGAACTTTCCCCAAGAAAAGGAATGAGGGAGATTGATTGCGTCAGCACCAGGATCAATCTCGGCGTAGATGCCTACAGCAAAGGCTATCTGGACGTGGACAAGGTAGAGGAGCTGTGCCGTGTTCTGAAGGAATACCGGGAAATCATGAACGGATACCGCGTGGACGGATACCGGATCTGCGGTACCAGTGCGATGAGGGAGATCCGCTCTGCGCTGATTACAAAAGACTATATAGAGAAACAGACGGGGCTGAAGATCGAGATTCTGAGCAATTCCGAACAGAGGTTTCTGGATTATAAGTCGATTGCGTCAGAGAGCGATGCATTCGGGGAGATTATCGGCAGCGGTACGGCCATCGTGGATATCGGCGGAAACAGTATGCAGATTTCCGTATTTGACAAGGATAAGCTGATTACTACCCAGAATATCCGCATGGGAAAGGTAAGTACCAAAGAAAAATATCTGCCCATGGCGAAAAATAATGTACATTTTGAAATGCTGGTGATAGAGCTGATGGAGCATGAACTCAACGGCTTTGGAAAGCTGTACCAGAAAGACCGTCAGATTAATAATCTGATTGTGATTGACAATGATCTGCTGGAACTGACGGACCGCTATTTGTCAGGTGACGGACAGCGATCAGAAGGAGGGATCCTTCAGGTCGAGAAAGAACAGTTTACGGAAATTTACGACAAAATCGTTCATCTGAATCCTGATGAAATCACGGCTCAGTTTGAAGTTTCTGCAGATTCTGCTTCATTTGTAGTGCCGACTGTGATTTTCTGCAAATGTCTGCTGGAGCGCCTTGGCATGGAGAAGCTGTGGCTGCCCAGAATGAGTACGACGGATGGTCTGTGCTTTGATTACGGCGTGACGCACAGGCTGATCCGTTCCGCCCATAACTTTGACGAGGATATTATTGCGGCATCCCGCAATATTGCCAAGCGCTACAAAAGCAACCAGGCGCATATCCGGAATATGGAAGAGGTAACACTGAAGATCTTTGACAAGATGAAAAAAGTACACGGACTGGGTCAGAGAGAACGGCTTCTTCTGCAGATTTCCGTGATCCTTCATAACTGTGGCAAATTTATCAGCCTGACGAATGTGGCGGAGTGCGCCTACAATATTGTGATGGCGACAGAGATTATTGGACTCTCCCATGCAGAGCGGCAGATTAT
>CAKRNX010000122.1 GCA_934371475.1 uncultured Lachnospiraceae bacterium | reverse complement strand
TCATATGCCTGTTTCAACTCACAGTCGATGTTTCACAATTTATTAAAAATTCTTTTCAAAAGAAGGAACATCAAAAGCACCCGTCAGAATTTCCTGAAAATCTCCTGAAATATCCACGGAAGACGGCGTGATAATAAAGATATAGTTACTGATCTTCTGCAGATTGCCGTCAATCGCATAACAGGAACCTGATGCAAAATCAATAATGCGCTGTGCGATCTCCAGATCCAGCCCTTCCATATTCAGCACTACTGTACAGTTGGCCAGCAGAGTCTCTGTGATTTCTCGGGCATCTTCCATAGAATGCGGCTTGATCACGCAGACTTCCATCCCCGGAGCACTGGATTTACGCGGACGCATCGGAGAAATTTTGGAGCTTGTCTTCGCCTTTACAGAAGCTGTTGCCACCGGAGCTGGCTGTTTGTTTTTGGATGAAGCAGAACTTTTTGTCTCGGCTGATGCAGCTGTTCTCTCTGCATTATCCTCAAACACATCCTCTTCCTCATCACGGGGTTTGATGTATCTGCGTCTGGGGCGGGACTCTTCATAATCCTCATCCGCCTCATCATCCAGATAATCGTCATCATCAAATCCATCTTCATCATTAAGCTTCATTGCATTCAAAAATTTATCAAAAACACTCATGCTAATCTCCTATTCTGTAACGGTTTTCAATCTGATCATTGGACACCGTAATCGCGTGCTCCAAATATACCGGTTCCCACGCGAACTAGAGTCGCACCTTCCTCAATGGCGACCTCGTAATCGCCGGTCATTCCCATACTTAAATTGCACATAGTAACATTATCAATGTTTTTCTGTTTGATGTCAACACATAATTTTTTCAAATCTCGGAAGTAAATCCGGTTCTCTTCAGGATTCTCGACAAATGGCGCAATTGTCATCAGTCCATTCACCTGGATATGCGGCAGATGTGACAGCTGCTCCACAAAATCAACAGCCTCTTCCGGCATAATGCCGAACTTGGACGCTTCCCTTGCCATATTTACCTCTACCAGAACCGGCATTTTCAGCTTATGTTTTTCAGCTTCTTTATCAATTGCCTCAGCCAGGTGCAGACTGTCCACAGAATGGATCATACAGGCTTTATCGATAATATATTTGACTTTATTGGTCTGCAAATGTCCGATCATATGCCAGCGGAGATCATGCGGCAGCACTTCATATTTATCCCGGAGCTCCTGCGGTTTGTTTTCTCCAAAATCAACGACTCCCTCAGCCATAATTTCCTCAATCATAGATATCGGCTTTGTCTTGCTGACCGCAATCAATGTTACTTCTCTGGGATCTCTCCCGCTGCGGCGGCAGGCCGCCAGAACTTTCTCCTGTACTTCCTGTAAATTATCCTTCAGCATAATGATCCTCCCTGATTTCTAAATTAATAAACAATATCATCCGCATTTACAGTGGACGCATCGAGCACAATACGGTCATGTGCTGCCAGGCCGTATATATTATTAGGCTCCACGATACAGAACTCCTCATTTTCATCTACAATAATCACCTCCCGAAATACGGCGTATCCCTTATTGATATTGTAGACTCCCTGTATGGTCTCGACATTGTCTGCCTGTATCTGAAACTTTTTGGTTGTGTCAGTCATCTGAACATAATCACCGTCCTGAAACAGTTCTGTACTTACCAGATATTCTCCGTTTTCTTTTGCATATACCGTAGCTGTCAGATATTTTACGGAAGAGGAACCGTCGCTGTTAAAGCTCTCCCTTAACAGAGTAATCTCATTATCGGTATCTTTGTTGGCAATCACGTACTCTTCCGGTATTTTATAGAAAATCTTTTCCGCAATAGCGGAAGTCGGAATCTTCAGACCGCTCTTACGGTCCGTCAACAGTTCAATATCAAGATACCGTTCAGAGACGTACCTCGCCAGCGAGTTGTTGAGCGAAATTTTTCCATAATATCCATCCTTGCCTCTTATAATGGAAAACGGCGCTGAAAAGGTACTGTTATCCTTTAAAAAACGGAACCGGACTGATGAACGGTCCTGAAGTTCTGTGACAAGACTGGAGGACAGCGGAAAATAAATCGCCCAACTTTCACTTGTTACCAGCTTGTACAGCTGCTCTCCTGCCTTTACGTCACCATTCAGCCGCAAATTTGTACGATGATAATTGTTCCGGTTAAAATTATCCTCTGTCAGGTTGTTTTCTTCAAGATTTTCCATTCCATCTGTAGAATACACCACAAACCCAGACTCCGGTGCACTGCACTGATTAATGCCAGTCGTGCTGCCCATATTCTGATCCTGCGCAAGCTGCAGCACATAACTCTCCAGATCTGCCTTAAAATTGTAGACGTCCTGATAATTGCCATCATGAAAATTCAAAGCAAAAGAAGACATGGTATCTTTCAGATCAGAGGCAGCATCCGCAGAAATTTCCACATCCTGCACGGTCGTTGAAGTACCTGTCCCGTTCTCATCAATGGAACATACCGTCATTCCGCTGCCGGTTCTCGCACCCTCTCTGGCATAATAAGTTACATTGCCGGACTGTGGTGCCGTCACAATACGTTCCTCTTTTATTGCCAGCGCAGTATAACGGTAATTTCCGGAAATAGATCCTGCCATTACTTCATATGAAGTAATATGTTTTGCTGTAATATAAAGGAAAATACAGATAATCATATAAATAAAAATGATGCCAAAAATAATGGTACCAATATTCATTACAGATGACTGACGCCTGTATTTTGTAATCTTCGTTGTCGTTTTTTTCTCTGCCAATCTCCTACTCTCCTTTCTGCCATATTCTAACACGTTCCCTCCATTCCCTCAACCTCTGTTTATCAATTCTTTTGTATAAACAAATAACATATGGGAAAGCTAAAAACGATGTACGATATCTGAAATAAGGAGGAATCGCAATGAATGTAACGTTCTGGGATTATACTTCCCTGACCCTCGTCATCATCGGTGCAGTCAACTGGGGACTGGTCGGTCTCTTCCGGTTTGATCTGGTCAGTTTTCTTTTTGGAAATATGTCATGGCTTTCCAGAGTGATCTATGCTCTGGTAGGACTGGCCGGGCTGTACCTTCTGAGCATGTACGGAAAAATCGGAAATGCAGAATCACATTAAAACAGGACAGGGCGCAATCCCTGTCCTGTCATCTTTTGAACGTTCCCTACTAACTTTTCCCAAAGAAACAGTTATTATAACTCGGCAATGATACGATCTTTCATAGCTTCCGGCAGCTGATCCTTCGTCAGTGAGATACTGATGATGAAATTCACTCCAAATGCTCCGCTGATCTTGTCCAACTTTTCCAATGCAGATGTCACGTCCTGTCCTTCCAGACCTGCAATTTTCAGAAAGCTGTCCAGATACATCTGCTCCAGATCATGATCCTGTGAAATAATTCCGCTGATAAATCCGATAAACTCATCACTGTTGCTTACCGGATACCCAGTTACATCAATCAGTCTGATCTTATTATTTAACTCATACATATGCTGTGTGCTTTTATCAAGATATACCACACTTCCGTTTACGGACTTGATTTCTGTATTTGCTTTATCGAGCAGAACTTTTGTTTTTCCCTTACCCTTCTCGCCTATAATTAACTGTATCATTGTGATCTCCTCCTTTGGTATTCGGATAAAAATATTATGAAGTAATTATAGACTATTTATCAGTGAAATACAACACTTAATTTGGAATAATTGACAAAATCTGATTCATTTGCGTATAAAGATCATCCTTTGTTGCCGCATTCATGATCACCGATATGTAGGGGTTTCCGTAGAGGTCTTTCGACAGAAGTATCAGACAGGCACCTGCCTCGTCTGTAGTACCTGTTTTGCCGCCGTACACAATCACCTGCTCCGGCGCATATGCCTCCCCTGTAAAATAATGGTTTGTAGATTCCCAGGTCATTGCCATTGCCGATCCGCTCGCATCAGTGTATTCCGCATAATAATTATGACGGTTGATAATATCCATGAACAGGTCATATTTCATGGCTTCCCTGAATATCAGGTACATATCATACGCTGTCGTATAATGTCCCTCTGCTGTCAGACCGTGCGGGTTTTCAAAATGTGTCCCCGTAGCTCCCAGAGCCTGTGCCTCCTCGTTCATCATCGCCACAAAATTGTCCACACTGCCTCCCACATGCTCCGCAATCATCATAGCCGCATCATTTCCTGATGCAATCAGAAGACCGTACAGGAGCTGCTTCAGACTCAGCTGATCCCCCACCTGAATATTGCACACAGAAGATCCATATTCAATATCCAGCGCCGTATCTGTCACAGTGACAATGTCATCCATATTTCCATATTTGATTGCTACCAGCGCTGTCATCACTTTTGTCATGCTGGCCGGTCCTCTGGATGTAAAAATATCTTTCGCATATTTGACTTCTTTGCTGTTGACGTCAAAAAGAGCGCCTTCAGAAGCATTCACCGCCACCGAAGAAGTCCCGACATCTTTGTCCGTCACACAGAGATCAGCGGCAAACGGAGAAGCTGTCCCTGCCAGATGAGTACCGCTCTGAAATCCATATACCGTATCTTCTTTCTGAAATGTATGGCTCAGCTGGTAATCATGGGAGCGCAGTACAAAATAATAAACCATATAACTCATCAGCGCAGTAATCAGGGCAAGAAGCAGCAAAGCAAGGATCAGTTTCCGCTCCCGGCGGTCTTCCCTTGCCTCTTTTTCCATCATTCTGGCCCATTCGCGCTCCGTGTAGACAGACGGTCTTTCATCTCTGTTATCTGTACATTTCACGCCACTCAAGATCTCCCCGTTCCAAAGATTTCAGCAGGATCTCTGCTGATGCGATGTTTGTTGCCAGAGGGATATTGTGGATATCGCACATCCGAATTACCTTGTTGATATCCGGCTCCGTCTGCTTGGGAGTATCCGAATCCCTGAAGAAGAGAACCAAATCCAGCTGATTCTGTTCGATCATCGCTCCCATCTGCTGTTCTCCGCCCACATGGCCTGCCAGGAACTTGTGAACCGGCAGCCCGGTTGCTTCTTCGATCAGACGTCCTGTCGTGCCAGTGGCATACAGTTCATGCTTTACCAGTATTCCCCGGTATGCGATGCAGCAGTTCTGCATCAGCTTTTTTTTCGCATCATGTGCAACAAATCCAATATTCATCAGATCACTCCTCCTAATATTTTCTGGTCTGTAACCCTACATTCAATACGATCCCTATTCCTATACAAAAGCTGATCAGGGATGTCACACCATAACTCACAAACGGAAGTGTGATACCTGTATTAGGCATCAGCCCTGTGGCCACACAGATATTCAGGAAACTCTGGAACATAATCAGTGTCCCCATTCCGCAGCAGATCAGCGTACCCGCCAGATCTTTTGCTCTGCGTCCTATTCTGATACATTCCAGAGCAATCAAAAGCTCCAGAATCGCAATCAGGCAGCACCCCAGGAAGCCCAGCTCCTCTCCCGCCACAGCAAAGATAAAGTCCGTCTGCGGCTCTGCAATAAAGTTACCATTTTTTACTGAAGAAACCATATTATTGTTCAGACCCTTTCCATACAGCTGTCCGGAACCGATAGCAATAATCGAGTTGGTTTGCTGGTAAGACTCTGCCACATATTCTGAAGGCTTCAGCCATGCCAGAATACGCTTCAGCTGGTAATTCTGGAATAGTGTCTGGCCAGGCTGCAGAATAATACTGAACAGCACAACCACTATCGGAACGGCTACCACCAGGATCCCACCGATAATCTTATAGCTCAACCCAGCTATAAAGATTATAGCACAAAATGTCAAGGCTGTGACAATTGTTGTTGACAAATCCGGTTCTTTGTAAATCAGCAGCAGCGGGATCCCCGCAAGGAGCAATGACAGAAAAATAATTTTCAACGTATTCAGCTTTTCTTCATATTTGCTGAAAAATTTTGCAAAGAACAAAATCAGGATGATCTTTACCACATCAGAGGGCTGAAACTGGATACCAATACGGATCCAGCGGGTTGCGCCGTTTACATTTTCTCCAATAAACAGCACGGCCACCAGCAGCGCATTTCCGATCACATAGAACAGCCAGTAAAAATTCAGCAGCCAAGTATAATCAATAAAAGAGAGTAGCACCATCATGCCCAGGCCGATACACAATCCCCAGATCTGACGCTGCTGGAAAGAACTCTGTGCGCTTCCTATCACCATGATGCCTACTACAGCCAGTGCAACCACCCACAGGATGAGACTGAATCTATAATCCTTTAATTTGTATTGTCTTAACATAAGAAACCCCTTGCTTCCTCTTCTGAATCAATTTTAACTGTATCTGCTGTATGTCATTTAAATTCAGGTATCTGGAAAGTATTTCCGTTATTTCCTTCTGTAAAAGCTCTGCCTGATCTCTGGAACATTCCAGAAAATCAGTAGTCAGCACCTGCTCCAGCCGCATTTTTGCAATTCTTCCGGATGTGACAGGCTCCACTTTGGGACGGCGATACCTTTCCATACTATTTACCTCGCATTTTTACGGAAGAGAGCACTCAGGCGGCCTTTCAGCGTAGCCTGTTTTTCCAGATTCAGGAGCGGTACTTTTTCGCCCTCAAGCCTCCGACATATATTGACATACGCCTGTCCGGCCAGAGTTTCTGTGCCAACCACCGGTTCTCCGTGGTTGGATGCTATTACAATCTCTTCCTCATCCGGTATTGCGCCCAGGAGATCTACGCCGAGAATATCCAGCACATCTTCCACAGACATCATATCGCCCCGGCGTACCATATCCATCCGGATGCGGTTAATGATAAGATCCGGCTTTTTCAGTCCCTCTGCCGCTAAGAGTCCGATAATACGGTCTGCATCGCGGATGGAAGAAACTTCCGGCG
>CAKRNX010000121.1 GCA_934371475.1 uncultured Lachnospiraceae bacterium | reverse complement strand
GTTTTATTGACCAAATCTATAAATTGATAGACATCTTCAAGCTGCTTCAAAATGGAGCCCTTAAATTCCTTTCTGTCTCGGAATAGTTCCTTATCCTTCCCTTGAAATAGCGCGACGTTTGTTGTAGTTTCGCACTGGTCTGATAGCGGCAATGCAAGATTGCAAAACAACTGAAAGATGACAAGCCAGCTATAGAACTTTGAAATCTATGGCTGACCTTTTTTTCAGCGCCAAACAGGAAGTATCCAGACTGCTTGAAGAGGATACAGAAGAGCGGCAGGCACGGCAGATGGTTATGCAGCAGCAGGCAGCACAGCAGAAAAGGCCGCCGCGCAGCGCATGGAAAAAGAACGGCTGTGAGCGATAAAAGATGAAAAAACATCCCCCAGGGAGGCTTTCGGCAGAGTATCTCGTTTGTTATAATATGCTCATCGGTTAATACATGCATTTCCGCCTTTGTCTTGGGCGGAGGAGCAGAGCAATATCGTTTCGGAGGAGCGCTTGAAAACACCTATTTTACAGTATGACAGCGGCGTGGTCGCCGCAAAGCTGAATCGCACGGAGAAGAAATTGGTTCACATGGTATCTTTCCATATTTCCTGCGGGGAAAGCCTGGCACTTATTGGTGAGACCGGCTCCGGCAAGACGCTGATTGCGCAGTCTATTATGGGCGTACTGCCCGGAAATGTGAAATTGGTCTCCGGCAAAATATCATTTTGCGGAAACGCTTTACCAAAGGGAAAAAAACTCCGGTCCATGCTGGGGCGGGAGATCGTATACATCCCGCAGAACGGGCACGAATTTCTTGTTCCATCCAGAAGCGTCGGTCGGCAGATGTTTGACGGCATCGAAAAGCTGGGCATTGCGTCTCATCAGCGATATGCCTTTGCCTGTGAAAAGTTGGCACAGGTGGGATTTACACAGCCTGAAGCCATTCTGGAACAGTACCCATTCCAACTGTCCGGCGGTATGGCCCAGCGCGTGACTATTGCTCTGGCGCTTTGTTCCAGGGCAAAGCTTCTGATTGCGGATGAGCCTACCAACGGTTTGGATCAGGATAGCAAGCAGCAGACGATGACTCTTTTGAACGAACTTTTTCCGGATGCGGCAAAGCTGATCATCACCCACGACATTTCCGTTGCAGCGACCTGTGACCGCATCCTTGTTCTGTGCGGCGGGAGAATGTTGGAAACAGGTATTTCATCTGAAGTGCTCACTGCCCCCTGTCATCCATATACCAAAGCGCTGCTGGAGGCATTGGTAGAGAACGGTATGCGGGAGACACCCGCCTTGCGAACAGAAACCGGCTTTTGCCCATTCTACCGTCGCTGTCCTTCGGCATGGGATCAGTGCCGCACCGAGATGCCGCCGAGAAAAACTAATGGTCGAGAATGGTGGTGTTGCGTGGAATGATCTCCATTCAAAATGTTGAAAAAAAGTTCAATGGAAATCCTGTTCTTCAAGATGTTTCTTTCGATATTCCAGACGGCAGGATCTGCGGCGTTTTCGGGAAGAGCGGAATCGGGAAATCCACACTTGCAAAAGTGCTTTGTGGCATCTGTTCGCCGGATGCGGGCGCGGTTACGCTGGATGGACAGACACTTGTTTCAGCAGACCGGCTGTATGACCGCAGGCTGGGTATCCACATTCAAATGGTTTACCAGCAGCCTTACGCCACATTAGACCCCACTCAGAGGATTGGAGCCGGTTTCACAGAACTGATACGCTATCACCGTTTCAGTCCTAAAGGCGAGGAGCTGTCACTAACAAAAGAAATGCTGGACAAGGTTGGCCTTACGCCGCAGATCCTTGCCCATCTGCCCCGCCAGATCTCCGGCGGTGAGGCGCAGAGGGTCGCTATCGCACGGTGTCTGTTATTCCGACCGAAACTGCTGATTTTGGATGAAGCCACCTCAATGCTGGATGTATCTACACAGGCCAATGTGCTGGGGATGGTACGGCGGCAGATGCGGGAAAGCGGAGGCAGCATCCTGCTTATCAGCCATGATGAAGCTCTGGTGAAATTACTTTGCGATCAAATCTATATATTTGATAATAAAAACACACGATAAAAGGAGAGAAAACAATGATGAAAAAAGTCACAGCCCTGATGCTGGCTATGCTGCTGGTGTTTACTATGGCAGCCTGCGGTGAGCAGCCGGACACGACAGATGAAGCGTCTGCCAGGATTGAGAGTATTACGGTCGGTACGACCGCTGCCATTGAAAAGGCAATCTTTGGCGAGTATAATTTCGATATGCTTGCCAGCGGTGTATCCGAATTGCCTCTGGTCTATCAGGACACCAAAGGCGAATACCATCCGTTGTTGGCAACCTATGCTACTGAGGATGCCGCTACCTGGACATATACCATTCAGGACGGCATGACATGGTCTGACGGCGAAAGCGTTACCGCCGAGGATATTCTCTTTACCCTCCAGTATGATCAGGCCAACGGAAGCGCCAACTTTGAGCCGCAGACCGATGAAGAAGGAAAGGTTACAGAAGCCAAGTACACCGGCTACACCATCTCCGACGATAAAATGAGCATTTCTCTGACGCTGGCGTCTCCCAATGTCCGGGAACTGAGCAATATGACGTCCTTCCGCGTGATGCCTAAGCACATTTATGAGGGCAAGGACACCGTCACCGACGAGGAAGCGCGGATCACCTGCGGACCTTATGTGCTGGAGTCCTTCAATAAGGAGGCGGGAACCATCACATTTGTTGTGAACGAAAAGTATCCCCGGCAGCCCAATGTGGAAAAGATCGTCTATCAGCTTTTTGGCAACGAAGACACCATGTATCTGGCGCTCCAGCAGGGCGACATTGATATGGTGTGGGCCTATTCCGCCGGTGTAGCCGGTACCTATCAGGATGTGCTGGCCGATGATGCCAACGTGTCTTTGATCAATGTGGCCGCAGCAAACGCGCCTGCTGTGCTGGCATTCAATAACGCGAAGGGGCTGTTTTCCAATGAAAATCTGCGTCAGGCGGTTTCCTACGCGCTGGACTATGATGCGTTTAAGACGTATTTCGGCAGTGCCTATGCCGAGATCCCTAATCGGGGCTTTGCGCCCGCCACCACAGTCGGTTATAAGGATACCGAAAATCTGACTACCGATGCATCCAAAGCAGATGAATACATGAAAGAGGCCGGTTATGCCGAAAAGAACGCCGATGGCTTTTATGTAAACGCCGATGGTCAGGTCGCAGTTTTCACATTGACGGTCAACGCCGCCAAGGAGCCCCATGTGGGCTACGCGGAAATGGTCAAGACCCAGCTGGAGGCCTTTGGTATTCAGGTAAATCTGGATACGGTGGACAAGGACGCCTACAATGCCAAGACCAGCAACAAGTTCTCCGAGAACAATATCACCATGGAGGCAGCCATCTATGGCTACACCGCTGCCGGTATGGGTATGGGCAACGGCCTTGGTTCCATCTATGTGGACGGCAGCCACGCCGTACAGGGCGGCTGTCAGGTGTTTGACGAGGAATTCTCCGCGATCCTCAACGAGATGAAGGCAGCCAAGACTATCGAAGAATACTACGCAGGCGCGGCAAAGTTGCAGGACTACTACGCTGCCCATATGCCGCTGATTGCCCTGTATTGGGACAATATGATGCTGGCCTATTCCTCTGCACTGGACAACGTGACCGTTGACGCTGTGTTCGGGCTGAACAATGTCAACAACTGGTTCAGTATCACTAAGAAATAATCATTTTTAACAAAGGAGGCACACCGGTGAAAAAGTATCGAAAAAATCTGATCCTTGCACTGATGTGCTTCCTGATCGTTATTGTTCTGAACTTTTTTCTGCCCCGGCTCTTGCCGGGAAATCCTATCGCCTATCTCACCGGCTTTTCCGAGGAGGATATGACGCCTGCGCAGGTAGCTTACTACCGGCAGGCCCTCCATCTGGACGAGCCAGTATTCACGCAGTTCGGGCACTATCTGCGCTCGCTCTTTGACGGTACACTTGGCTACTCCTATAAGAAGGAAACCACTGTTTCCGCCCTCATTGGGCAGCGGCTGGGGTACACCTTGCAAATTACGCTGCCCGCCGTGCTGCTCAGCACGGCGCTGGGGCTTTTTTGGGGACTGCACTGCGGGTACAAAAAGGGCAGCACCTTAGATAAGCTGTCGACGACATTTCAAATCGTGGTCAATACCATGCCCACGTTCCTGATCGCGCTGGTGTTGATGATCCTGTTCTGCTTCCGGCAGCGGTGGTTTCCCTATACCGGGTTGAACAGTGCCGGCGTTGCCCCCGGAACTGCCGCATATCTGTTGGATCGGATACGCCACCTGATCCTTCCCGTGCTTACTCTGACCATTGCCGCTGCCCCGTCCCGCTATCTGCTGATGCGCAATACCGTCAGTCAGGTTACGGAAGAGAAGTATGTGCTTTACGCGAAGGAACGGGGATTGTCCGATCACAAGATCAAATTTGGGTATATCCTGAAGAATATCGCTCAACCCTTCATCACCATGGTGGGTATGAGCGTCAGTACTTGTATCGGCGGCTCTTTGGTGGTGGAAAACATCTTTTCTATCAGCGGCATGGGCAGCCTGCTCTCTGACGCTGTGTATACGCTGGATTATCCGCTGATGCAGGGGATCCTGTTTGTGACAACATCCATCATGACCATCTCCATTGTTGTGACCGATGTGATCTGTATTTTGATCGATCCCAGAGTCCGGTTAGGAGGTGGTCAGGCATGAGAAAGCACAGCGTCTCACTGGTACTTGGCGGAATACTACTGTTCATTTTCCTTGTGGCTGCCGCTTGTCCAACTGTGTTTACGAGTTATGGGCAGAAAGAGATGTTTGCCCCATGGCTTACGCCATCCTCGGCGCATTTCCTGGGAACCAATGCGCTGGGGTATGATATTTTTACAGAGCTGATATACGGCACTCGACAAACACTGCTGATCGGCGTATCCAGCAGTGTCTTAACACTGGTTCTGGGAAGTGTGATCGGTACGCTGGCGGCCGGAAAGGGCGTTGTCGGCGGAGGATTGAATGGTGTCATCAATATTTTTGTGCTTCTGCCAAAGCTGGTGACAATGATCGTACTTGCAACCTTCCTCGGTAGCTCCAGCCGGAATCTGATCCTGCTGATCGCCGCATTCAGTTGGGTAGGCACTGCCCGAAACGTGAGAGCCAAGGTGCTCCATCTTAATGCCCAACCATTTATCGAAAACTGCGTCATACAGGGATACGGCTATGGACATATTGTTCTGCATCACATGATTCCAAACCTGTATGATGTTCTGTTCTCTCGCTTTCTTTTGGGTGTTAACAGCTGTATCATGATGGAGTCTACGCTGAGTTTTCTTGGCTTTGGCGACCTTTATTATCCCACTTGGGGTACTATGATCAACTTTGCCTACAAGCGGGGGGCCTTTCTCCGGCAGGCATATGAGTATCTGCTGTCGCCAGGGGTGTGCATCATGCTGCTGTCGCTGTCGTTTTATCTGATCAGCCTGTATTTTGAACACAGGCAAGCCACGATTCAGGATGTATAGGAGGTCATACTATGCAAAAAGAGTTGAAATTCCTGTGGGATAAATGCGTGACTTTTCACGGTCATGGCTGCGGCGGTCTTGCAGTCGGCTTCCGCGCCGTCCTGTACGCGTGGGAGCTGTTTGGAAACAGCCGGGCGTCTGAGGACGAGGAGATCGTGTGCATTGCCGAGACTGATGCATGCGGCGTGGATGCCATTCAGGCGCTGATGTCCTGTACTGTTGGAAAGGGCAACCTGATTTTCAATCTACAGGGGAAAAACGCTTTTTCTTTTTATCGCCGTTCGGACGGAAGGTCCTTCCGCCTTGTCCTGCGTCCGACACCGGACAAGACCAGGGAGGAACGGCTGGCGTGGCTCATGGATGGGGACTTTCACCAAATGTTCGACGTGAAGGAAGTCCCGATCCAGGTACCGGAGAAGGCCCGGATCTTCAAGACTGTTACCTGCTCCCTGTGCGGAGAACGGTTTGCCGAGAGCTTTGCCCATCTTCAAAACGGGGAAATCGTCTGCTCCGCCTGCTATCGTCCCTATACAAGGGGGCTATGATGTGATGAACTGCACGCAGGAATAGAAAGTCAGATTCTGAACCTTCCCACAAGAATTCCCGACTCCCGGGCGGTCATGCGATTCCGGTTTTGGAAAAATGTGATTAAACGATTAAAAATGATGTGCTTTTTCAGAAAAGTAAGATGCCGACAGGAATGATGGGGTAATGCAGCACCTGTAGAAATTTGAAAATTAAGGTTTATTGACATTTACGCACACTCATGCTATAATTTCATGTATTCGCTCGGAGGGTGAGTTGTTCGTGGAAACAACAGCCGGATAAGGCGCAGACTGAGATGTCTGTTCCTTGTCCGGTTTTTTTTCACAGGAAATTGCGTCCTGTGAAAGAAAAAGCCTCCGGCAGGATGCTTACTCCTTTGTTGTTTCCGTCGCAAGAGGTCTGGTCATCAGCGGCTGTCTGATTTTGTTCCTGCCGATGCTGTTCCGCACAGAATCTCTCTGGCTTGCCATGCCTGTTACAGAGCTTTTGGCTGCGTTTTTGTGTTGCAATCCGGATGAGACGCACGACGGCAGCACTTCCGGAAAAAGACGAAGATTAACGGTTGACTGTCATTCCAAAGATACAGAATATATTTTGCGTAGGGAGAATGAGTGAAATTATGAAACAAATTTATTTGGCTTTTTTTAGAAAAATTCCTGCGGCGCTTTCAATTACAGGACTAATTATTGTACTGGCTGCACTTGCTATGCTTGTACTTTCGGATAAAAAGCAGAAAGTTGTGGAGGAATAGGATCATGTCAAAAGATGAGTATTTGATTACCGATGCGCCGCTGAAAGCGCTGACGGTTT
>CAKRNX010000120.1 GCA_934371475.1 uncultured Lachnospiraceae bacterium | reverse complement strand
GCATATGGTTCTATCGGAGACTGGATGTATCGCAAGGTTGCAGGTTTATCCCAGTTAGAGCCGGGATATAAGAGATTCCAGGTGAAACCGATGTTTGTGAAAGGCATTGAAGAGTGGGGCACAGAGTTTGAATCTGTTTACGGAAAAATCGTGGCAAATACCTCCTGCAGGAATGGAAAGATCCATGTGCATGTAGAAGTACCGGCAAACACTACAGCTGTGATCATACTTCCGGAAAAAGAGGAAGTACATGAAGTTGGTTCCGGAATTTATGATTATGAGTATGAAACAGAAACATGTCTTGCAGTAGAGCGTTTCAGTATGGACAGCACCCTGGGTGAGATTGTGGCAGAACCATTGGCAGTAGAAATGTTTGATCAGATGGCACCTGGAATGCTGGAGGGTCCGATGATACAGTTTGCCTATGGGATGACGCTGGCAGAGCTGCTTAGTGCAGCACCAGCTGCAAAACCGATGTATGAGGCAGTTGTGAATGCATTGAATCAGAAGGAAGCAGAAAAAGAAAACGATTGAGTATTTAAACATTCAGCTGAAGTCCGGGCATTATATTCCAGTTTCAATCCTTTGCCTTCGCCTGGTACCGAAATGAAGATTAATATGGATAGGACGTGCATATGATTCGGTAGTCAGGAATACAGATTAAAAAAGAATCATCGAGGCTGCTTCTGCTATGAAGGAATCAACGTATAAACGTATTGAAAAGCAGAATCCGTCAGGAGAGAAAGTGATTGTTGAATTTCCGAGGAATCTTAAAATTGATGGAGAGAAGATTCTGCAGGAGGTAAGAGCAATCCTTTACGGAGCGTTAAGGGATTCTTTGGGAAGGGCAAGTGGAAATGAGTAATGGCATGTTGAGGAGGCGGAATACCTCCTCAATTGTTTGTGTGAGCAAATAATAGGCGGTGATCAGATGAAAAGAGTACGAATGCTGTTACGCGTGAGCTCCAATCAGCAGCTGGATGCAGATGGAGATCTGGATATACAGAGGCAAATTGTATTAGATTATATAGGTGAGCATACAGACTGGGTACTGGACAAGAAGGAATACTTTGAAGGCAGTAACAGTGGATATAAAAATACAGTGGCAAAACGAGATATTCTGCAGGAGGCTTTGCAGGATGCACGGAATGGCGAGTATGATATTTTGGTTGTCTATAAAGATGATCGTGTAGGCAGGCTAATGTGGGAGATTGGCGCATATGTAATGACTCTCAAAAAATATGGTGTTGACATTTATACGGTCAAGGATGGCTGTATTTCTCCGGAAACAGATGACATTATGGGGCAGATGGTTCTGGCGCTTCGTTACGGGAGCGCACAGAAAAGCAGTTCGGATACTGGCATGCGAGTAAAAGATACTGCAAAGAAGCTTGTTCAGAAAGGGCGATTTCTTGGCGGAAAAGCTCCTTATGGTTATGCACTGGAGTATTCCGGAGAAATAAGCAAGCACGGCAGAGCTTTGAAACACCTGGTTATCATTTCGGAGCAGGCTGAAGTAGTTACATTTATTTACGGTCTGGCCCTGCAGAAAGAATACGGCTCTACAAAGATAACAAAAATCCTAAATAGTCACGAAAAATATAAGAATATGGCATCAAATGATATCTGGAAGACAGGAACGGTTACAAGTATCCTGACTAATCCCATATATGCCGGATATACTTCATATAACCGGCGGACTCGCGTTGACGGAGTGTATCATAAGCTCAGAAGCGACAATTGGATAATTTCAGATGAACGTAATCCGGAAATTGCCATTATAGATGTTGACATCTGGAACCGGGTACAGGATATAAGAAAGAGAAGAGCTGACGGTATAATAAAAACAGATGAACACAAAGATCCGAACATAACAGTAATGAAAAGTAATATGGGTACGCTGGCTCTTATTGATGTTCTGTATTGCGGATATTGTGGGCGAAAGCTGACAAATGGGAGCAGGTATAATTATTGGAAAATAAAGGATACCGGTGAAAAACGAGCCAAAAAAATTGGACTATACAGATGTCAGAATACATGGAGTGGAGCCATGCATCCCGGAAGATGGTATTACAGGGCTGATAAAGTTGAACCGATTGTCTTTAGCGTAATCTCCGAGTACATAGGAAAATTACAGAAAAATGATGATGTCTTTCGGGAAATAGAGATAAATAAACAAAGAGAAAAGAAAGCAGCGAGAACTGAACTGGAAAAAGAAAAACAGGATCTTTTAAAGATTAAAAAGAAAATCGACGTCATGGAAGAAAATATTCCTCATGCCATGACGGGAGATTATCCTCTGGCACTGGAGGATCTTGTAAGATTGATTGACAAGCAGAAGGAAGCCTGCAGTAAACAACAAGAGGCAATAAAACAGAAAGAAGACAAATTAAAAAATATGGATGTATCTATTTCCGAGAGGGGATATCTTCGGAAACAAATCTCCACATGGCAGCAGGTGTTTCTGGAGGCAGATCCTCAGACTAAAAGAGTTCTTGTGGATAAGCTGGTTGAGAGAATTGATATAGTTGAAGGGCAGATTACAATACGCTTTCGAATTCGTCTGGAAGATTTTATCAGTCATCCGGAAAAAGTTAGTGATACGTTATTGGCTGAGGCATCCGACAGGAGTATAATTCTGGAAAGTATAAAAATAAAATGACAGTTAACTTACATAATACTAGAATGAGGGAACCGGTAAGGGTTCCCTCATTTCAGTTATTTATTACCAGCTACCTTCTGCTTCGTTGAGTTTTTCTTTAAGAATCTGCTCAAGGTCAGTGAATGCAGGAAGAAAGCTGTCACGAATCAACATGATCATTTCATCGATTTCTTCTTCATTATATATATGAACGGATGTGTTCCTTTTTTTTAACATCAGTAACCATACAGCAGAGTCGTTTAAAAAACCGATTTTGTAAGCCCGTTGTAGGATTTCTCTTGGAGATCCGGTAGATGCTTCATTTACACCATGCAATTTCATTGTTTCCTGCAAAGCTTTCCATGCAAGTTCAAAAGTAAGGTTAAACTGACCAATGATACCGGTTCGGTAGATATCATTTGTTTCTGCAAGCTTAAAGTCGGCATTTTTTAATATGGATAGACAGTTGGAAAAGTTCTCAAGCTTTTTCATAAATTACAACACCATCCTTTTGAATTTCTTTTTTTAAATCATCTGAAACTGATGAATCTGCCTGTATAATATCAAACATCAGAAGAGAGTTTGTCTTTTCTTTGACAGCCCAGTAAAAACTGTCAAAATCTCCTCCATATACAGCAATATCAATGTCGCTTCTTTCCGTATTGGTGCCTCGCGCACGCGAGCCGAATAATACGATCTTATTTATGGAATATTTTCGGGCAAAAGAGGAAAGTTCTCTTAACATCCGATCTGGCAGATTATACTTCATTTTCAATGACCTCCATTTCTGATACAGGAAGTATACAGGCAGGTTTTTATATAGAATAGCATATTCAGAAAGAATTAACAAGAATTGCAAAATCCAGAAAAGAAAACTTCTTGTCGCCAGTAGCTGTGTACAGGTAATATTTGATGCTGTGCTTAGGGTTGGAGTTGCAAGCTTTACAGGAGGGGGGTATAATTTTATTAATTCTAAAGTAGAGGAGATAAAAAATGCCTGAATTGAGCAAACGAGTGGGAACATTTACAGATTCTGTCATTCGAAGGATGACACGTATCAGCGATGAATATGGAGCAATAAATTTATCGCAGGGCTTTCCGGATTTTGATCCGCCGAAAGAAATTATGGATGCACTGGCAGAGGCTGCATACAAAGGACCTCATCAGTATTCTGTAACTTTCGGGGCACAGAATTTCAGAGAAGCACTGGCAGAAAAACAGGGTAAAGCGATTCACAGAACGATTGATCCGGACAAAGAAATTGTTGTGACCTGCGGCGGAACAGAAGCTATGATGTGTGCCATGATGACAATCTGTAATCCTGGTGATAAAGTGATGGTATTTTCACCATTTTATGAAAATTATGGTGCAGATGCAATCCTTTCAGGTGCGGATCCGATTTACATCCCGCTTGTTCCACCGGAATATGAATTTGATATCAGTCTGGTAGAACAGGGGTTCCGTGATGGCGCAAAGGCGATCATTGTCTGTAATCCGTCTAATCCATGCGGAAAAGTATTTCGGGAAGATGAATTGATGGCGATTGGAAAACTTGCTGTGAAATATGATGCTTTTGTTGTGACAGATGAAGTTTATGAGCATATGGTATATGCACCAAATAAACATGTCTGTATGGCATCTCTTCCAGGTATGTATGATCATACGATCACCTGTAATTCTCTTTCTAAGACTTATTCCATCACAGGATGGAGACTTGGTTATTTGATCGGACCGGAATATGTTATTGAAGCAGCAAAAAAGGTTCATGATTTTCTGACTGTAGGGGCAGCAGCACCACTTCAGGAAGCTGCTACTGCCGGGCTGAAATTTCCGGAAGAATATTATAATAAACTTCTGGAAATTTATACGGAAAAAAGAAATTATTTTCTCGGTGGACTGGATCGCATTGGATTGAAACACAATATTCCACAGGGAACGTATTTCGTATTGATCAATATTGCAGAATTTCTGGAACTTCCACAGTTTCAGGGATTTACTGATCTGGAATTCTGCGAATGGATGATCAGGAACATAGGAGTAGCCGCTGTTCCTGGTTCCAGTTTTTTCAAAGAAGATGTAAATAATCTGATCCGTCTGCATTTTGCACGTGAAAAAGAAACGCTGGATGAAGCTCTGCGGAGACTGACGAAACTGAGAGAATTTACATCTTTACAACCCCTGTAATCGGGGTAAAATATAAAATGTAATATACACGACAATACGAAAGATAAGATCAGGAGGATGGTTGATGAAAAAGAAACTTGTAGCTCTTCTGATAAGCATGACAATGGTTTCGGCAAGTGTGGTTGTGCCGGTATATGCAGAAGACGAAACAATACCTGTAGAAGTTACAGATGAAGACGAACTGAAGGTGGAAGTGGAAGCCCCGGAGGAACGGCAGCAAGATGACGGGATATCTGTAGATGAAGATGATTCAGATGAAGCAGCAGAAGATTTTTCGGATCAGAGTGCAGAAGAATTGTTTTCGGCAGGAAGTGAGAATGCAGATACCCCAACTATTTTCGGTGGAAATATTAACTGGGGAAGTTCAAATTCAGTTCTCCAAACAGATGTTACAACAGCAAAAACCGACAGGACGTTTCTTGGTATAAGAGGAAGCTATATTACGGATATGCAGAATGCACTGGATCGTATCAATGCAATCCGAAAAGAAGCATGTGATGAGGGAATAAGGGATCCGCGGAATGAGAGCAGAAATCTTACATCATCTGATTATGTGCCGATTAAATGGTCCTCAGATTTGGAATATATTGCCAGAATACGTGCAGCAGAAGCGTCTGTTTACAGACAGCATGTAAGATTAAATGGTTATGATTGTTTTGCAATAAGTTCTCCAAATGGCATCAAAAGCTGCGGAGAGGTTCTGGCATGGAATAATACAAAGAAATTTCTCCAGGGAGTGGAACAGTGGTATAGAGAAAAAACAGACTGGGTGGAAAATACAGGTAAAACAACAGGTCATTATACGCAGATGATTGATCCGGATAATGATTATGTTGGTCTTGCAACATTTATTAATGCAAACGCACAATATTCAACGACTACTGCCGGAGAATTCACATCACAACAAAATGCGGATTATAATTTGGGAACTTCACATGCAGTATTAGATGAAAGTGCCGGGCCTGCCATAGATAACTGTATTCAGACAGTAGAAGTTAAAGATGCAAAGATCGTGGCTGGCATGACGGATTTGACAGAACCGCTTGCAGCAAAAAACAGCATGCAGGTAGAGTTTGCTTTAACCGGATATGGCTGGAAGATGGAGCCATTGTCTGAAGTAAGCTGGACGTCATCGGACACAAAAACTGCAAATGTTAATAATACAGGAAATGTTACAGGTGTCCATGAAGGAACGGCAGAAATTACAGCAACTTATGGCGGCTTTACAGATACAAGGACTGTTCAGGTTACCGGTCATCCAAATGTTGAACTGAAAAATGCAAAAGATGCAACCTGTAAAGAAGAGGGATATACGGGAGATCAAATCTGCAAAGACTGCGGAGCAACTATAGAAGCAGGCAAAACGATTCCGAAAAAAGAACATAACTGGGACGCCGGAAAGATAACGACACAGGTTACCTGTACAGAGCCTGGAGTAAAAACATATACCTGTCAGAATTGCAGAACAACAAAGACAGAGACTATTCCAGCGACAGGACACAAAGCAGTGACAAATCCGGCAGTGAAAGCAACCTGTGAGACAGAGGGAAAGACAGAAGGAAGCCATTGCTCTGTGTGCAATAAAGTGCTAATTGAGCAGAAAACAATAAAAGCAACAGGGCACAAAGCGGTGACAGATCCGGCAGTAGAGGCAACCTGTGAGACAGAGGGAAAGACAGAGGGAAGCCATTGCTCTGTGTGCAATAAAGTGCTAATTGAGCAGAAAACAATAAAAGCAACCGGACACAAAGCAGTAACAGATCCGGCAGTAGCAGCAACCTGCGAAACAGATGGAAAAACAGAGGGAAGTCATTGCTCTGTATGCGGCAAAGTTCTGGCTGAACAGAAAACAATAAAAGCAACCGGACACAAAGCGGTAACAGATCCGGCCGAGGAAGCAACCTGTGAGACAGATGGAAAGACAGAGGGAAGCCATTGTTCTGTATGTAATAAAGTTCTGACTGAACAGAAAACGATAAAAGCAACAGGACATAATTGGAACGAAGGGAAAATAACAAAAGCAGCAACCTGTGAAAATGCTGGAGAGAAGATTTATACCTGTAAGACATGTAAAAAAACAAGAACAGAAGAAATAAAAGCATTAGGTCACAAAGAAGTAACAGATCCGGCAGTAAAAGCAACCTGCGAGACAGATGGGAAGACAGAGGGAAGTCACTGTTCGGTATGCAATAAAGTTTTGACTGAGCAGGA
>CAKRNX010000119.1 GCA_934371475.1 uncultured Lachnospiraceae bacterium | reverse complement strand
GAAGGAGGGATTTGAACCCTCGCGCCGCTATAAACGGCCTACACCCTTAGCAGGGGCGCCTCTTCAGCCACTTGAGTACTTCTCCATGCCTGAACTCATTCTATATCTCATTTTGTGTCTCTCAACTTCTTACGTGAGACGCATTTATTATTATACGGATGAGTCCATGTTTTGTCAACAACTTTTTTCAACTTTTTTTAATTTCTTTTTCAGCACATTCCGGATGCTGTCTGACCGCCTATCAGCACCCGGTACACGCCTTGATTATGCCTGCTTCAGGAAAGGCAATCCTGTTTCAGGAGTACTCCCGCGTTCTTGCTGCGAGGTGCGCATCTTGCCGGAGACTTGTGCTGTAGGAAATTCTCATAATTCCCTATAGCACAAAAAAGTTCCCGCCACGGTATGCTGCTTCATGCATTAGATTTCGTGCAGGAACTTCCTTATATTTCATATTTATATATTTTACATTTATGCTTGATACTTGTATTGAAAACAAAGATCAGGATTATTCTGTTTTTTTCTCTCCTGGTAAATCTTCTGATAAACTATGAACCGCCATCTGGTCTGCTCCCTGCCAGACTCCTGTATTTTTATTCTCTTCAGTATTCATGGTCTCTCTGATCACATAGAGCGGTGAATTATTTACCGTCATAATCAGTTTTCCCACATATTCCCCTATAATGCCCATCATCAGGAACGTAATACCCGCTACAATAAGAATGATACACATGGTAGAGGACCAGCCCATAACAATCGTGGGATCCATCAGTTTCCGGATCAGGATCATGATAGCCGCAATAAAGCCTGCCAGTGAAAAAGCAATACCGAATACCGTAGCTGCCTGCAGCGGTATCGTAGAATAATTCATAAAGGACATGAACAGCTTCAGTCCTTTTCTGAATGTATAGTTAGACTCTCCCACTTCTCTTTCATAATGTTCAATCTCAATGTTGGCAAGATTTCTTGTCGTTCGGATAAACAGAAGCTGTACAAATACATCGTTGCCGCGGTAACGCTTTACTTCATCTATTACATATTTTCTAGCCAGCCAGAAACTGCTCATTTTGATATCCTTGGGCCTGTCTACCAGATGAAACAGAAGGAACTGACTTACTGCACCGGTAAAGTTCTTAAACGCGCTGAATTTCCGTTCCTTGAATACACCGAACACGACATCGTACCCTTCCTCTGCCTTATCCAGAAACTGTTTAATCTGAGAAGGATGGTTCTGCAAATCATCATCCATTCCTACCACAAGCTCTCCATGTACATACTGCAGTCCGGCCATAATTGCCGCATGCTGCCCGAAATTCTTGGCCAGGTTGACGCCCTGGACATTCGGATATTTCTGAGCCGCCCTAGTGATAGCGTCAAATGTATGGTCTTTGGAATAATCATTTACCAGCACCATCTCACACTCATAGCCATCCCATTTGGCAAATTCTTCCATGCACATATCTACCACCCGCTCGATGGTGTGCTCAGAATTGTAGCATGGAATGACAATTGATACTAACATAACGTCTCTCCCTCTGATCCCGGCTCCATCTCCAGATGGATCTGTGTCAGAATCTCCTTCTGTATCCTGTAACATTTCTCCAGGCTGTCTCCCTTGACAATAAGCTGTCCGATCCGATCACGCCCGTTGGCCATAGGCTGCACCTGACTTCCCCGTGCAATATTGAAAGACAGGTCTATGACTCCTTCCGGAAGCTGCTCCGGGATCACAATATCTTTTACCGTGCCTGTCCGGTCAGCAGACAGCAGTCTCGTTACACTGGGCATATATGGTACATGGTTTCCCTCAAAAAGCTCTGTCACATCCATCCCCAGTGCCACTTTCACAATCGCTTCATAATAATCGATGCCATAGTAGATCCCTACCGTATCTGTAATACAGGTAGCGCCTGCACGCCCGGTAGCTTCTATGATATAAACCTTGCCATCCATAAGCATGCAGTCCATATCAACCGGACAGTTATCAAGCCCCATGGCCGCTACAACCCGTTCTGCCTGCTCTCTTACCTGTCTCTCCAGCTCGCCGGCATATTTCCATGGTACATGATGTCCCACGGGGAATGGCGGATTACCATCCCTTAAATCATTGCCCAGCGGGAGCAGATAGGCCAGTTTGCCGTTAGAAACCATGGCCTCCATACCAAACATGGTTCCCTGAAGAAATTCTTCTACAATGCAGTAAGAAAGGTTCGTGGCCTCCATGGATTTTTCATAATTAGCCAGTGCTTCCTCTCTGCTGTCTGAGCGGAAAATCCCGCGGCTTCCCATCAGATCCACCGCTTTTACCATCACGGGGAATGTCAGCTGATCGAGCGCATTCTCCAGTTCTTCTCTGCTGCTGACTTTGAAATACCTGGCTGTATTGACCCCGTTTTTCATAAACAGCTCTTTCATATGATACTTGTTGGTCGCTGCGTCTGCCGCCTTTACACTCAATCCAGGCAGCCCCAGCGTCTCGCACACCAGGCCGATCGCCTTAATGCCCAGATCCATACAGCAGGTCGTAATACCGTCAATACGGGCCTCTCTGGCCTTCTCCAGCACTGCCTGTGGATCTGTAATATCTACATATATTTTTTCATCCGCCTCATCAAATCCTCTGTAATTGCCTGGAATGCTGGCTGCCAGAGTGGTAACACCCAGTCTTTTGGCCGCTGCAATCAGCGGGATCTGTGAATAGCTGGCGCCTAAAATCATCAGTCTTTTTTTCATATTGCACCTGCCTTTATTTTCTGTCCGAAAGCAGTATATCATGCTTTTTTGCGGCTTTCAATCCAATTTCCCATACCAAAGCAAAAGTATGCTCCGTCCCCTGCGAGCCACCATTTTAGCAGCACAGCTTCTGTTATAGGAAAACGTAATTTCCTATGACAGAAAATAAAAAGCTCCCCCCTGAACAGACAGATTTATGTTTTCACCTGTCTGCCCAGAGGAAGCTTCTCAACCTCTGTGAGCAACTGCTTTTATTCTTTCACTCCGTTTCGATCGGCGTAAAACGTGAGAGTCATCTCTCATCTGATATATTTCTGTTACTCTTATTTATTATTATTATTATTTTTTTTATTGTTTTACATTCAGCCGGACGAGCGCTCTCTGCAGTTTGGCCTCTGCAATCTTGTATTCTTTATCGGAAAGGCCTCCCTTGGCTATCATCTGTTCTGCACGCTCTTTGGCAGCCCGGGCTCTGGCTTCATCAATATTCTCCTGCCATTCCCATGTAGTAGCCAGCAGGCGGCACACACCGTTCATCATTGTCAACATCCCTCCGATGCAGGCTGCGCTCCTCCTGCTTCCGTCCTCCAGCACCACATGGGCCTCTCCCATTCCCAGCGCAGTACAGAAATTGCAGTGACCGGCCAGAATCGCCAGATCCCCTGTAATAGTTCGGCAGACAATGCGTTCCGCGTCCCCTTCAAAAAGCAGGCCGTCCGGCGTTCCGATCCTCAGTGGAAATGTCTTCATAGACAGCCTCCTTTACTGGTTCTTTGCCTTTTCAAAGACATCATCGATGGTACCCGCGAACAGGAAGCAGCTCTCCGGAATATTATCGCACTCGCCATCCAGGATCATCTTAAAGCCTCTCAGTGTCTCTTTCAGAGGCACATATTTACCGGGCATACCGGTAAACTGTTCTGCTACAGAGAAGCTCTGAGACAGGAAACGCTGCACCTTACGGGCACGGCTTACAGTCAGCTTATCCTCCTCGGACAGCTCATCCATACCCATGATGGCGATGATATCCTGCAGCTCCTTGTAACGCTGCAGCACCTGCTGCACGGAACGTGCAATCTCGTAGTGCTCTTTGCCTACAATCTCCGGCGACAAAATACGGCTTGTTGAGTCCAGCGGATCCACTGCCGGATAAATACCCTGGCTGGCAATCTCACGGGAAAGTACCGTGGTAGCATCCAGATGAGTAAATGTGGTAGCCGGAGCCGGGTCTGTCAGGTCATCTGCGGGCACGTAAACAGCCTGTACCGACGTGATAGAACCTTTTCTTGTAGAAGTAATACGCTCCTGCAGAGTACCCATCTCCGTTGCCAGCGTGGGCTGGTAACCTACTGCGGACGGCATACGTCCCAGCAGCGCGGACACCTCGGAACCTGCCTGCGTAAAACGGAAAATATTATCAATAAACAGAAGCACATCCTGATTCTTTACATCACGGAAATATTCTGCCATCGTCAATCCGGACAGGCCGACTCTCATACGTGCTCCTGGCGGCTCATTCATCTGACCGTATACCAGGGCGGTCTTGTCGATAACACCGCTCTCTTTCATCTCATTATACAGGTCATTTCCCTCACGGGTACGCTCGCCCACACCGGTAAATACAGACAGACCGCCGTGCGCAGTTGCCACATTGTGAATCAGCTCCATGATCAGCACTGTCTTGCCTACACCCGCACCGCCGAACAGACCGATCTTTCCGCCCTTGGCATAGGGGCAGATCAGGTCAACGACTTTGATGCCTGTCTCCAGAATCTCTGTAGCAGGGATCTGATCTTCATATGACGGAGCCGGACGGTGGATCGCCCAGTGCTCCTGTGTCTTGGGGGCAGGCATGTTGTCTACCGGATCTCCCAGCAGGTTAAACACACGTCCCAGACACTCTTCTCCTACCGGCACCTCAATGGGTCCGCCGGTATCTACGGCTTTTGTTCCTCTCACCAGACCGTCTGTTGAATTCATGGCAATACATCTTACCGTATTGTCCCCGATCTGCTGAGCCACTTCAGCCGTCAGCTTTACGCCCTGATTATCAATCTCAATGGCATTGAGCAGTGCCGGCAGCTCATCGTGAGCAAACCGGACGTCCAGAACCGGTCCGATTACCTGCACTACCTCACCAACGTGTTTTTCGCTCATATACTCAATCTCCTGTTTTATACTCCTTCTGCACCTGCAACAATCTCCGTGATTTCCTGCGTGATGCTGGCCTGACGCGCTCTATTGTAATACAGATTCAGCTGCTCAATCATCTCTCCCGCATTCTTGGTTGCTGCATCCATGGCTGTCCGTCTGGCCGCCAGCTCACTGGCCACACTTTCGCACACACCGCCGTAGATCAGTCCCGCCAAATATTCCGGGACAATCGCATCAAACACCTCTGAAGCTGTGGGCTCATACAGGATCAGATCCCTCTGTACCTTTTTCTCATCTGCCTCTTCCTCCAAATCCTTCAGCGGAAGCATGGAGAACACAGACGGACGCTGGGTCAGCATGGATATGAACATCGTATAGCATAGCTCCACATGGCCAAATCTGCCCTTTTTAAATTCCCGGCAAAGCAGGTTCGCAATCTCAAAGCAGTCTGCCACGGAAATCTCCGCAATCTCGGCAAACTCCTCCGTCAGGCATTCCAGTTTTTTGCGGCGGACATATTCCACCGCCTTTTTACCCACGGGAAGCACAATTACGTCCTTCCCCGCGCTGTTTTCCTCCAGGCACTTAAACAGGTTGGTATTGTATCCTCCGGCCAGTCCCCGGTCTCCGGCAATGATCACATAACAAATCCTGTCATTGGCCGCCTCTCTGGCATATGCAGAGGTAAAATCCGTATTTCCTGCTGCAATATCCTTCAGTGTCTGATGCAGCTCCTTAAAATAGGGGCGGCAGGTTTCCGCGCGTTCTTTGGCTTTACGCAGTTTGGAGGACGCTACAAGTTCCATTGCCTTGGTAATCTGCATCGTGTTCTGCACACTCTTAATCCGCAGCTTTACCGCTTTCATATTTGCAGCCATTCTTTTCCTCCTCTATCACTTTAGTGTTCCGGTCTGGTACTTAAAAAATTCTCAGTATAGGTATCCAGCGCTTCTTTCAGTTTCGCCTCGGTATCTTCCTCCAGCTTTCCGGTCGTGCGGATCGCCTCCATAGCGGCAGCTCCTGACGCATCCCCATCCAGGAAAGTGAACAGGCCTGCTTCATACTCCCGCACATCCTCCGCCTCGATTCTTGAAAGAATATTCTTGGTTACCGCATATAAGATCGCTACCTGTTTTTCTACAGGTACCGGCTCATTTCTGTTCTGTTTGAGCACTTCCACAATACGTGCGCCCTGCGCAAGACGGGCTTTGGTATCCGCATCCAGATCTGATCCGAACTGGGCGAAGCTCTGCAGCTCCCTATACTGAGAGTAGATCAGCTTCAGCGTACCGGCTACTTTTTTCATGGCCTTGATCTGCGCGTTTCCACCTACACGGGATACGGAGATACCCGGGTTTACCGCAGGCATGATGCCTGAGTGGAACAGCTCGGTCTCCAGGAAAATCTGTCCGTCCGTGATGGAAATTACGTTTGTCGGAATGTATGCGGAGATATCTCCTGCCTGGGTCTCGATGATGGGCAGCGCCGTCAGAGATCCGCCGCCGTGCGCGTCGTCCAGCTTGGCTGCACGCTCCAGCAGTCTGGAATGCAGATAGAATACGTCTCCGGGATAAGCCTCACGTCCTGGCGGACGGCGAATCAGCAGAGACAATGCACGGTAAGCCACCGCATGTTTGCTCAGGTCATCATAAATGATCAGCACATGTTTGCCCTTGTACATGAAATATTCGCCCATGGCACAGCCGGAATAGGGCACAATGTACTGCAGCGGACTGGCTTCTGAGGCAGTAGCTGCCACCACGATCGTGTAATCCATCGCGCCGCCCTGTTTCAGAGTCTCTACCAGAGAAGCAACCGTAGAACGCTTCTGTCCGATTGCCACATAAATACAGATCACATCCTTGCCCTTCTGGTTCAGAATTGTATCGGTCGCCAACGTAGTCTTTCCTGTCTGACGGTCTCCGATGATCAGCTCTCGCTGACCTCTGCCAATGGGAACCATAGAGTCAATCGCTTTAATACCTGTCTGCAGGGGTTCATGTACGCCCTGTCTTTCACAGATACCGGGTGCAGGGCTCTCTACCGCACGGTACTCTGCGGCATCAATGGGGCCTGCCCCATCTATAGGCTGTCCAAGCGCGTTCACCACTCGTCCGATCATTCCCTCACCTACCGGCACAGATACTACTTTGCCGGTACGCTTTACGG
>CAKRNX010000118.1 GCA_934371475.1 uncultured Lachnospiraceae bacterium | reverse complement strand
TATACCATGATGCTGTGCAGCAAAACAGAGGAAACACCCTGCGGGTATACCATGATGCTGTGCAGCAAAACAGAGGAGACTGCATATGCCGCCTGCCTGCGAGAAACAAAAGCACAGAAATATTTCTGCAAAACGGCAGCGTATGAAATTACAGCGGCAGCTGCGTTGGTTTCCTATCCCGAAATATTGTGTAATACCGAAATCCCAGGGAATGCAGGATCTGCTCCGCCTTCGAAAAGTCGTAAGCGATGTGTTCCGGACAGTGCGCGTCGGAGCCGACAGTGATCAGTTCGCCGCCAAGTTCGCGGTAACGCATCAGTACAGATTCCTCAGGATTGGGATGTCCCAGCCCGTATTTGAGCCCGGCGGTATTGACTTCCAGACATTTGCCATGTTCAATGAGATAGCGGAGAATGGGATCAATGACATCCGCATATTTCTGATAGGAATAAGACCGGTTTTGGCCGGGACCGTAGCGGACAATGTAATCCAGATGCCCCAGGGTATCATATTCTTCCATCGTCGTCAGATGGCGGAGAATACTTTCAAAATAGAGAGAGTAGACAGAAGTCTCATCCTGTCCGTGCCAGAAATCCGGGAAATAGGGATCAGCTCCCTGGACAAGATGCTGTGAGGCAATCAGAAAATCAAAAGGGAGACTGCGGGCAATGGCAGCATAGCGAGTTTCCAGATGGATCTGCATCCCCATCTCCATGCCAAAGAGCACGGTGATCTGATCGCGGTATTTTTCTTTCAGCGCAAGCAGCTTGGTGCGGTAGGCATCAAAATCCAGCAGGAAGCAGCCACAGTCAGGGGGATAATCGAGATCCAGATGTTCCGTAAAGCAGATCGTGTGCAGTCCCTTGCGAATGGCAGACAGGATCATGTCCTCCATAGAGGCCTCAGAATCGCCGGAAAAGCTGCTGTGCATATGAAAATCGCAGAGAATACTCATAATTAGTCCTTTCTTCCTGGCGAAACAGGAATCATTTTAAGTGATTTTGAAAATATAGTAAAGGAATTTGATGAAAAAGTCCACTAATTTCGAAAAGGGGCTTGAATTTTTGAATTAAATTGGTTAAAATACGTAATAGGTTGAGGCTGACTGAATATCTGATGAAGCGCCTTGACAAACTATCAATTAAATTTCACATTTAGGAGGAATTATAATTATGGCAGTAAAAGTTGCTATCAATGGTTTCGGCCGTATTGGTCGTCTGGCTTTCAGACAGATGTTTGGCGCTGAAGGATACGAAGTTGTAGCTATTAACGATTTAACATCTCCGAAGATGCTTGCTCATCTGTTAAAATATGACTCATCTCAGGGTAAATATGCTCTGGCTGATACTGTAAAAGCTGGCGAAGATTCCATCACAGTTGACGGAAAAGAAATCAAAATCTATGCTATGGCTGATGCTTCTCAGCTTCCGTGGGGCGAGATCGGCGTTGATGTAGTTCTGGAGTGTACTGGTTTCTATACATCAAAAGAAAAAGCTTCTGCTCATATCAAAGCAGGCGCTCGTAAAGTTGTTATTTCCGCTCCGGCTGGAAACGATCTTCCGACCATCGTTTACAATGTAAACCACAAGACCCTGACCGCTGAGGATACTGTTATTTCTGCAGCTTCCTGCACAACTAACTGCCTGGCTCCGATGGCAAAAGCTCTGAACGACCTGGCTCCGATCGAGTCTGGTATCATGTGCACCATCCATGCATACACAGGTGATCAGATGATCCTGGATGGCCCGCAGAGAAAAGGCGATCTGAGAAGATCACGTGCAGGCGCTATCAACATCGTTCCGAACAGCACAGGTGCTGCAAAAGCAATCGGTCTGGTTATTCCGGAACTGAACGGCAAGCTGATCGGTGCTGCACAGCGTGTTCCGACCCCGACCGGTTCTACCACACTTCTGTTCGCAGTAGTTGACAAGGCTGTAACAAAAGAAGAGATCAACGCAGCTATGAAAGCAGCAGCTACAGAGTCCTTCGGTTACAATGAGGACGAGATCGTTTCTTCCGATATCGTTGGTATGAGATATGGTTCTCTGTTCGATGCAACTCAGACCATGGTTTCTCCGCTTCCGGATGGAAAGACTCAGGTAGAGGTTGTTTCTTGGTATGATAACGAGAACTCTTATGTAAGCCAGATGGTTCGTACCATTAAGTACTTCTCAGAGTTAGCTTAATCGCATAACAAGCAAATCAATTAGACCTAAAAGGGTCCGGTCATTTATGGGCCGGGCCCTTACTTTCTGATAGGAGGAATAAATAATGCTGAACAAAAAGTCAGTAGATGATATTAATGTAAAAGGCCAGCGCGTTCTGGTTCGCTGCGATTTCAATGTGCCGCTCAAGGACGGCAAAATCACAGACGAGAACCGTCTGGTTGCAGCACTTCCCACCATCAAAAAGCTGATCGCTGACGGCGGAAAAGTAATTCTGTGTTCTCATCTTGGAAAACCAAAGGGAGAGCCGAAGCCGGAACTGTCTCTGGCACCGGTTGCAGTTCGTCTTTCCGAGCTGCTTGGTCAGGAAGTAAAATTCGCAGCTGATGACAATGTGGTTGGCCCCAATGCAAAAGCTGCTGTAGAGGCAATGAAGGACGGCGAGGTTGTTCTGCTTCAGAATACCCGTTACAGAGCTGAAGAGACAAAGAACGGCGAAGAGTTCAGCAAAGAGTTAGCTTCTCTGGCTGATGTATTTGTAAATGATGCATTCGGTACCGCTCACAGAGCTCACTGCTCTAACGTTGGCGTGACCAACTATGTAAAAACTTCTGTTGTAGGCTATCTGATGGAGAAAGAGATCAACTTCCTTGGAAATGCTGTCAATAATCCTGTGAGACCGTTCGTTGCTATTCTGGGCGGAGCAAAAGTTGCAGATAAACTGAACGTAATCTCCAACCTGCTGGAGAAGTGTGATACCCTGATCATTGGCGGTGGTATGGCGTATACTTTCCTGAAAGCAAAGGGATATGAGGTAGGTACTTCTCTGGTAGATGATACCAAGATCGACTACTGCAAAGAGATGATGGACAAGGCTGAGAAACTGGGCAAAAAGCTCCTGCTTCCGGTTGATACAACCATCGCAAAAGAGTTCCCGAACCCGATTGATGCAGAGATCGAAGTATCTGTTGTAGATTCTGACAAGATCCCGGCTGACATGATGGGTCTGGATATCGGAACCAAGACTGCACAGATGTACGCTGATGCTGTGAAATCTGCAAAGACTGTTGTATGGAACGGACCGATGGGCGTATTTGAGAACCCGATCCTGGCAAAAGGAACCATTGCTGTAGCCAAATCTCTGGCTGAGACAGATGCTACAACAATCATCGGCGGCGGCGACTCCGCAGCAGCTGTAAACCAGCTTGGCTTTGGCGACAAGATGACTCACATCTCCACAGGCGGCGGCGCTTCTCTGGAATTCCTGGAAGGCAAAGATCTGCCGGGTGTAGTTGCAGCAAACGATAAATAAGATTAGGGTGTCAGAACACACTGGTTCTGTGTGATACGGATTGTTATGTGCTGCGGCAGACGTGTAAGAATACAGCCGGCCGCAGTGTCGATAAACAGATATAAGGAGAAAATAAAATGGCTAGAAAGAAAATTATTGCTGGTAACTGGAAAATGAACATGACTCCCAGCGAAGCAGTAGCACTGGTAGAAACCCTGAAACCGTTAGTAAAAAATGATGAAGTTGATGTAGTATTCTGCGTACCGGCTATTGATATCATCCCGGTTGTAGAGGCTGCCAAAGGTTCCAACATTGAAGTTGGTGCTGAGAATATGTACTTCGAAGAGAAAGGTGCTTACACCGGTGAAATCTCTCCGAACATGCTGACAGATGCAGGCGTAAAATACGTCATTCTTGGACATTCTGAGAGAAGAGGATACTTCGGTGAGACCAACGAAGACATCAACAAGAAAATGCACAAAGCATTTGAGCATGGACTGACCCCGATCATGTGCTGCGGTGAGTCTCTGGAGCAGAGAGAGCAGGGCGTAACCATGGACTTCATCCGTCAGCAGGTTAAGGTTGGTTTCCTGGGACTGACCGCTGATCAGGCAAAAGAGGCTGTGATCGCTTACGAGCCGATCTGGGCTATCGGAACCGGAAAGACCGCTACTACTGAGCAGGCTCAGGAAGTTTGCAAAGGCATCCGTGACTGCATCGCAGAGATTTATGATGATGCAACAGCAGCAGCAATCCGTATCCAGTACGGCGGATCTGTAAATGCAAAGACTGCTCCGGATCTGTTCGCACAGCCGGATATCGATGGTGGTCTGGTAGGCGGTGCAGCTCTGAAGCCGGATTTCGGTCAGATCGTTAACTACAAATAATCAATTGTCTGATCTATTTGCGTGATTGGCAGAAGTCTGCGATTGCATAACATATTGACGGCTGTCGGCATAAATGAGTCCAAGCGGGAAATAATAAGCGTCTCTGAGTACATATGTATTCAGGGGCGTTTTTAGTATCTTGTCATTATGTGAAATGACTCCCATCTTTGCAATTCTGCCAGGGCATTCCTGGAAACTGTTTTTGTAAACAGAAATTCGTAGCTGATGGAAGTTTTTTCGAACGGGATCTGAAAAACGCGTAACATACAGAGAATATTTTGTAAAAATATGCGTAGACGAATCTGTGGAAAGCGTATATAATACTTTTCAGACAAGAGAGAAGGAGTTCTACAGTATGAAAAAAGATGTAATACAGGTAGCTTTGCTTGGACTGGGAACCGTAGGTACCGGTGTATATAAGGTAATGCGCCTTCAGAAACCTGAAATGCAGAAAAAACTGAATACAGAACTGAACATAAAGAAAATTCTCGTCCGCAATCTGGACAAGGCCAGAAAAAAGGTAGAAGACGACTCTGTGTTGACTGCCAGATGGCAAGAGATTATTGAGGACGACAGCATTGATATTGTGATTGAAGTGATGGGCGGACTCGAACCGGCCGGCACATATATCAGGCAGGCGTTGGAAGCCGGCAAAAATGTGGTGACAGCCAACAAAGATCTGATTGCGACGCGCGGTGGAGAGCTTCTGAATATTGCGGCGGAACATCATGTGGATCTGATGTTTGAGGCTTCTGTGGCAGGTGGTATTCCCATTATTGAACCGTTGAAAAACAGTTTGGCTGCAAACCATATTACTGAGATTATGGGCATTGTCAATGGCACAACCAATTTTATCCTTAGTAAAATGACAGAGGAAGGGATGGATTTTAAAGAAGCGCTGGCGATTGCAACAGAGCTTGGCTATGCAGAGGCAGATCCCACTGCTGATGTAGAGGGGCTTGATGCCGGGCGAAAGATGGCGATTATGGCGTCCATCGCATTCCATTCCAGAGTAACTTTTCCGGAGAATGTTTATACGGAAGGGATTACAAAGATCACGGCAAAAGATATCAGTTACGCAAAAGAGATGGGATGTGTGGTTAAACTTGTCGGTGTCGCAAAAGATACTGCGGAAGGCGTAGAAGTGAGGGTACATCCCATGCTGATCCCGATGACCCATCCGTTGGCGACAGTGTCAGGATCATTTAACGCAGTGTTTGTACATGGCGATGCGGTAGATGATGTGATGTTTTACGGCAGAGGCGCAGGCGAGATGCCGACTGCCAGCGCTGTCATGGGAGATGTCTTTGAGACAGCCTCCCACGTTATAAATGATGAAACTGGTTTTAATCACTGCGGGTGCTATAAACAGCTTCCGGTGAAAAAGATAGAAGATATTGAGAGTCGCTATTTTGTGCGCATGGAAGTAGAAGACAAGCCTGGAGTACTGGCAACAGTGGCCAGCGTGCTTGGCAATAATTCTGTGAGCATTGAGCAGGTGGTGCAGAAAGAACATTCTGGCGACACCGCGGAGATCGTGGTAATCACCAACCAGGTGAGAGAGCGTCATCTGAATGATGCATTGCTGACGTTCAAAGATATGTCTACAGTAAAGGCAATCCCCAGCATGATCCGCGTATACGGCTGATGCAGGATGCCGGGGCATTCTTGAAATATATAAATATGATATGCCGTGAGGCACAGTGTTACAGACTGGCAGGACAGACTACAGCGGACAGATTAACTGTTTTACTGCAGAGCAGCATGTGGATGCGTATATGTCACAGCAGACTTTGCTGCTTATGCAGGGTGGTTCAGACTGCAGGATTCAGAGTGAGAAAGAGGAGAAAATCATGAGCAAAAAGCCTACCGTTTTAATGATCCTTGATGGATATGGACTGAATGAGAGAAAAGACCATAATGCAATCGCAGAAGCCAACACTCCGGTGATGGATAAACTGATGGCGGAGTACCCGTTTGTAAAAGGATATGCCAGCGGACTGTCTGTGGGACTTCCGGATGGCCAGATGGGTAACTCTGAGGTTGGCCATATGAATATGGGTGCTGGACGCATCGTATATCAGGATCTGACAAGAATTACGAAGGAGATCCAGGACGGGGATTTCTTTGAGAATGAAGCTCTGCTTTATGCAATGAAAAATGCAAAAGAGAACAATACCGCGCTGCATATGTACGGACTGCTTTCAGACGGCGGCGTACACAGTCATATCACCCATGTATATGCACTGCTGGAGATGGCAAAACGCTATGGGTTGAGCAAGGTTTATGTACATTGCTTCCTGGATGGCCGTGATACTCCGCCCGAGTCAGGAAAAGACTTTGTACAGGCACTGCAGGATAAGATGAATGAACTGGGCATTGGCGAGATCGCCACGGTATCCGGACGTTACTATGCAATGGATCGAGACAACAGATGGGATCGTGTGGAGAAGGCCTACAATGCACTGACCAAGGGAGAGGGTGTAACCGCTGCTTCCGGTGTGGAAGCTGTGGCACAGTCCTATGAGAAAGGTGAGACAGATGAGTTCGTACTGCCTACAGTTGTTACGAAAAACGGCGCTCCGGTGGCAACGATCCAGGATGGAGATTCTATTATCTTCTTTAACTTCCGTCCGGACCGTGCAAGAGAGATTACCCGTACATTCTGCTGTGATGACTTTGACGGTTTCGAGCGCGGACCGCGCAAAAAGGTGGCTTACGTGTGCTTTACTCAGTACGATGTGACCATTCCGAACAAAAAAGTGGCATTTGAGAAGATTGCAATTACCAACACATTCGGCGAGTACCTGGCTGCCCATCATATGAC
>CAKRNX010000117.1 GCA_934371475.1 uncultured Lachnospiraceae bacterium | reverse complement strand
GAGCGCGAGACGGGATTCGAACCCGCGACCCTCGCCTTGGCAAGGCGATACTCCACCACTGAGCCACTCGCGCATATGTAACTATCAGTATCTGCTCCCTGTGAAACAGAAGAGCGCGAGACGGGATTCGAACCCGCGACCCTCGCCTTGGCAAGGCGATACTCCACCACTGAGCCACTCGCGCATATGTAACTATCAGTATCTGCTCCCTGTGAAACAGAAGAGCGCGAGACGGGATTCGAACCCGCGACCCTCGCCTTGGCAAGGCGATACTCCACCACTGAGCCACTCGCGCATCTATTACTTTATGTTCTCACGAACAGTTAATATCTTAATATAGACTGGCCCTTTTGTCAACTGTTTTTTCTGTTTTTTTTATTTTCAGACTTTTATCTCTCCTGTTTCTTTTTGTCTTACTGTTTCTGCCACCCTCTTTTGATCTTTCTCTTCCTCTCGCATCAGAGCATGCCAAAAAAACCTTTCAATTTATCCAATTTTTCAGGCACGCTCTAAAATACTGAGAAGATATCTGTGATTTGATAGCTCTCTGTGGCTGATCTGCTCCAGACGTATCATATCCAGATCCACCCAAATCTCCTCTGCTGCCACATTCATGTTAGCCAGCATCACGCCCATGTCAAACTCGGTATGCGGGCTCCACAGACTGCGGTGTTCTGCCGATTTTTTCAGAAACACATGTACCCGGTTTTCATATACTACAAAACGCCACGGCTGACCATTTAAGGCAGACGGAGCCAGTCTGGCCGCCTCCAGGATTTCCCTCACCCATGTTTTGGGTCTCTCTTTGAATGCGCACAGTTCTTCCATATCCAGTCTTTTTGCCTGGTACCCCTGACGGATCAGTTTCTCTGCCGGTTTTCCGAAAGCCAGAGCCATCACATAGTGCATTCCCTCTTCCGGCGCATCCTTTTTCTTTCTGATGCCACCCTGGAAACAGCTCCCGATCCCCTTTGTCATCAGATACAAGGAAATATGCTCCATGATGTAGCCTGCGTTCAGTTCCGCTTTCTCTTTGTTGTCCGTATAGATCAGAAGATAGCAGGGCGCATCTACCCGGAACAATCCACGCATCTGTCCTTTTTTTGCCAGGTTATCCACAATCTCCAGCCTGATGTTCGAAGCCGGCATCAGCGGATCCAGCTGATCTGCGAATCGGAATACTCCATCCAGTATCGCCTGGTCTACCGGCTCCATCACATATTTTCGAACTGATTTTCTCTCATATACCGCTTCGTACAAATTCATGCCCGGATGCCCTCCTCCTCATTTCCATCTACAATATTGTGCAGCCATACGCCCTTTTTCAGCAGAATATAGCCGATCAGTGCCTTCAGCAGTTCCACCGCCTGACAACAGAAATAGATCACAAGAATCGGCAGTGCTGTCCGCCCCGTCAGAATCCTTGCCAGCGGAATGCTCACCGTCCAGACAAACACACTGTCAAATAACATTGTGACCACTGTCTTGCCGCCGGAACGCAGCGTAAAGTAGCAGGCGTTGATAAAAGCCTGCACCGGCATGAATACCGCCAGGATCCTGATAAAGCCGGAAGCCAGATCGCGCACCTCCGATGTCGTATTATAAATACGCGGAAATAAAGGCGCCACCACTGCCATCACCACTCCAAGCGCAGCGCAGCTGAGCACAGATGCCGCAATCAGCTTGGTATCAATATCCTTGGCTTCTTCCATCCGACCGGCCCCCAGCGTCTGGCCTACGATAATAGAAACCGCATTTCCCAGAGAAATATACAGCACATTAAACACATTAAAAATCGTAGAACTGATGTTGACTGCCGCTACCACTGCAAGTCCTCTGGTCGAGTAACTCTGGCTCAGCATTGCCATACCGGCTGCCCACAGAGCCTCATTGATCATCAGCGGCGATCCCTTAATCAGGATTTTTTTCTGCAGTTCCCACGGAACAATAAGTGTACGGAACACCTGGTGCGCAAAAGGATACTCCTGTGACCTTTTGCCCACAATCACCGCCGCCACGGCAGTCTCAGCAAAACGTGCAATGACCGTAGCAATCGCAGCCCCCGCCACACCCAGTGCCGGAGCCCCGAACTTACCAAAAATCAGCACATAATTCAGGAAGATATTAACCGCAATGGCTACTATGCCTGAAAACATCGGCAGCATGGTCTTGCCCATCTCTCTGAGGCTGCTGGTATATGCCTGTGAGATCACGAATGGCGGCAGACCGATCATCATAATGCGAAGATACTGCTTCCCATAAACCAGCGTCTCCTCCAGATTGCCCGCACTGCTGCCCTCATGCAGATACTGTCGGATCAGATCCTCCCCGAAGAACCAGAAAATCAGCAGTCCGACCACAGCGGCCAGCGTTCCGTATATCAATTTAAAACGAAACGTATTGCGAAATCCTTCTTTGTTCCCATTTCCGAAATACTGCGCACCGAAAATCCCCGCGCCGGACACAATACCAAAAATACAGATATCAAATACAAAAATCAGCTGATTGGCCACAGCTACACCTGACATCTGCTCTGTTCCGGTCTGCCCCACCATAATGTTGTCGAGCAGGTTCACAAAATTGGTAATTCCGTTCTGTACCAGGATCGGCAGCGCAATCACTGCCAGCATCCGATAAAAATTCCTGTCTCCGAAAAATCTTTTTATCCCTTTTGTATTTTGTCTTTCCATCCTTCTCTTAAGCTCCTACTCTGTGCTTTTTTCCATTTCTCCCAGATATTCTGCAAACAGATCCAACGCATTCTGCACCGGCGCCGGGCTGGTCATATCTACCCCGCAAAGTTTCAGCAGCTCAATCGGGCTCATGGAACTGCCTCCGCAGAGGAATTTTCTATAATTTTCCACCGCCTGCGGCTCTCCCTTCCAGATTTTCTCTGCAATCGCAATCGCAGCTGAAAATCCCGTCGCATACTGATATACATAGAATGGTCGGTAAAAATGCGGAATCCTTGCCCATTCCCAGGCAATCTCAGGATCAGATACCATCTCATCGCCGAAATACTTCCGGTTCAGATCCAGGTAAATTCCACACAGTGCCTCGGCATTCAGGCTTTCCCCCCGCGCTGCCCTCTCATGTGTGATCAGCTCAAATTCTGCAAACATCGTCTGACGGAACAGCGTTCCCTTAAACTGTTCCAGAAAATAATTGACCAGATACGCTCTCTCCTGCCTGTCTGACGTTTTCTGCAGAAGACTGCGGATCAAGAGTGCCTCATTGCATGTCGAAGCCACCTCTGCCACAAAAATCTTATAATCCCCGTAAATATACGGCTGCGTATGCCTCGTATAGTAACTGTGCACGGAATGCCCCAACTCGTGAGCCAGCGTAAAGACATGGTTCAGCGTTCCCTGATAATTCATCAGCACATAGGGCGCAGTCAAATAACTTCCGCCCGAATATGCGCCTGAACGCTTTCCCTCATTCTCATAGACATCAATCCACCGGCTGTCCATTCCTTTTTTCAGGATTGACAGATATTCCTCCCCCTGAGGTCTCAGGCCTTCCAGTACCATCTGCTTGGCTTCTTCGAATGTGTACGTTTTCTGCACGGCTCCCGTCATGGGCACATACACATCATACATATGAAGCTCCTCAACCCCCAGAAGCTTTTTACGCAGCGTCACATAGCGATGCATGGACGGCAGATTGTCATGTACCGTACCAATCAGCTGATGATAAACACTCACCGGTATCTGGGCATCGTCCAGCTCCATCTCCAGCGAACTGCCATAGTTTCTCTGACGGGCAAAAAACAGCTCCTGCTGCACGTTTGCTTCAAACAGCGCCGCCAGCGTATTGCCAAACCGGACGTATTCCCGGTAAAACTGCGCGAAAGCCGCACTGCGAATCTCTCTGTCCAAGTTCTGTTCCAGCGCCACAAACGTCTCCTGTGTCAGCGGCATCATTTCCCCGTCTGCTCCTTTTACCGGTTCAAATGTCAGATCTGCATTCTGAAACATGGAATACACCTGGTAAGGTGCCTGCCCCAGCCGGGACGCCTGCGCCAGCAGCCGCTCTGTCTCATCTGAAAGCGTGTGTTCTTTTCTTCTCTGGATCTCCTCCAAATAAATCCGATAAAGCCGCAGCTTATAATTTTCTGCCAGAAAACTTTCAAGTTTCTCCCGATCCATCTCCAGGATCTCCGGTTCTACCCAGGCACATTCTGTGCCAAGACGAATCGCCAGTGTCCTGGCTTTACTCTCCATCTGCTGATAATAGCTGTCTGTCGTATCCTCATCCAGCCGCATACTTGCATAAGCATACAGTTTCCAGGTCAGCTCATTGATCCGGCAGTACGTTTCCATTATCTGAAGCATGCTGGCGCTGCTCTCGCCCAGCCGCCCTTTCAGACTGCCAAACTCCTCCAGCTGTTGCTCCAAACATGCCGCATCTTCTTCCCAGTCCGAATTTTTCTGATAAATTGCCTCCAGATCCCAGGTATCTTCCCTGCGCTGCTCACTGCGTTTCTTTATTTTCGTCATCGTCTAACCTCCCGTGCGGCTGTAAATGTACCTGCAGCACATATACAGATGTTCCATTCTTTTCATTAATCAAAAAACTGGCCAGCTTTTTATATTCCACCTGTGTCAGGATTTCGCGCTCTGCCAGATCCGGATCCATCGTATACAGGATCACGACAGCTCCGTCCTTCAAATGGCACAGCGCTTTCCCTGCAAAACGCCGGTACAGAAGAGCCAGCTCCTGTACTCCGCCTTCCCTGGATGCCCTCGGCATATCTGTGATAATCTCATCAAACAGATAGTCATGGGTAAATTCAAAGAAATCCCTGTTGATATAATGAACGATACTTCCGTCTCTCTCCGTATTTTTTCTTGCTTTTTCTATAGCCTCTCCAAAAATATCCACGCCATACATATGCGCTGCCGGCACTGCATGGTTTCGCTCCAGCAGCATAGTTCCCACACCGCAGAACGGATCCAGGACCTGCGCATTATCCTTCATCCACGGACTTGCCAGCCGGACTGTCAGTGCCGCGTTAACCGGTGAAATCGATGCCGCCACGGACTCTCTGCGGTATGCAAAACGCTGATCTGCGATCGTATAGAGCTTGAGCATCGGGATGAACGAACCGTCCCTGCGTTCCAGCAGACGGATCTCCGCCTCATACTCCGCTGCGCTGTTGCGCAGTTTTCCGCCGGAGCTTTCGTCCAGAATCTCTGTCACTTTCCGGATAAAAGTTCCCTTCTTATCTAACGGCATCGGACCTTTTACCTCTATTCTGTAATAAAAACACCCGCTTCCCTTATGCAGATCTTCCAGATATCCTGCAATGTCAAGACGTGCCAGCGCTTTTCCGATCTCCTCCGGCGAACCGGAAACCGGCCTGCTGCCTGCAATCGGAAACAGCAGCTCCTGCACTGTCCGGATTGAGAGCAGCTCCTTCAGATTGCCGCCCTTTACGCGAAATCCCTGTCCCAGCTCCGTCACAGTTCCGGATGTGATCTGACAGCCCGTCGCTTTCTTCTGATTTTTATTTGTCACAAGAATCACTTCCGGCGATGGATCATACCCGATAAACCTGTGCTTTCTGGGCTTCTCATATTTCAGCACCATATTCTGAAGCTGACAGAGCTCCTCACGGCAATGCTTTCTGTTCTCTTCTGTATATTCCGCCCCCTGAAGCTGCACCATCCGATCCTTTAGCCTCTCCAGATACGGCCGATAGTCCAGTTTTGCCATGGCTTTCAGATAATCGCTCCGCACAAACAACGTCTCTTCTCTCTGATACGCATCATAAAGATACGGAAGCACATCCTCCGTCTCCATATCTCCCAGAATCAGTGCAGCATTTTTCCGGATCTTGGGATCTTCCGAATGAAGCAGCTGCGTCAGCTGCCCGAATTCTCCTCCAAGAAGGTAGGCAAACGCTCTCCTGACAGCTCTATCCTTCAGTTCCTGCCGCAGTGCAATCAGATTTGCCCTTACATCCCGGTCTTCGCATATATTCTCATACAGTTGTTTTATCATCGCTCAAGCTCTCCTTCATTCAGTCCCGTTCAGGACATTTCGCTCTCATCCATCGCCGCGCTCTCCAGATACGCCGCCAGTTCATCCATCTGTGTCTCTTCTGTGCTTCTGGCAGCCTCCGCTTCTTTTTCACACTCTGCCCGGTAATTCATCACATCGTCTTTAAATTCTTCCCACCGCTCCTCATGCTCCACATAATACTTGGGGCAGATCTTCCCCGTAACGTCATAATGGCGGATAATATGGTCTCTGTCCAGGTGATATTTCTCCGACAGGTAGGCTACAAGACTGACCAGAGAGTGATAGGTTGCCTCATTCAGTTTCCCTGTATCATCCATGTGGCAGTTCTCAATCGAGATCGACTCATGGTTTTCATTGTTGGAAGCGTAAGCTATCTCATCGTCCGGCACACACTGAATAATTTCTCCGTCCAGCCCCACGATATAATTGGCACTCATATAAACCTCATCCAGATCATTCTTCAGACTCTCAAAATAATCATGGTTCTGCTGCGCCGTAGTCTTGGGGTTCCCCAGATAATGTACAACAATATATTTGATGCCGTCCGTTTTAATCCCCGGTCTCGAATATTCATTCACTGTCAGCAGCTGCTTATCAATATCCGGCCTCGGTACCGCTACCGCTTCTGTCTCAGTCTCCTCCACATACTCAAATGTAACATCCTGCTCCAAGAGTGCATCCAGTTCTTTGTCATCCCTAGGCCACAGCGCAATCATCAGACCAATCACTATGATCACAAGTTCCGCAAACGCAACCCACAAAAGAAGTCTCTTTTTCTTTTTATTCTGCATACCTGTTCAATCCTTATCCCCTTATTTTGATTTGGAAATACCGATACTGTCCATATCCGGCATACCAAAACGAGGGTCCGCCGACCCATACTATTTTTCAGTATACAATAGAATCACTGTTTTCGCACCTGTTTTTTATGTCCAAATAGGCTGCGCAGTCTACACTCCGTTTCGGTCGGCGCAAAACCATTGTCCACCGGACAATGTGCGCCCGCCGGAGGCTTTTTATTTCACAGGACGCAATTTCCTGTGAAATAAAAAATCGCCAGAACCGGTACACACCGGAACTGACGATCCTTTCAGCAAATCATTTGCGGAATTTTTGTACTTATCCTGATCAGCTTACTCCTCCACACTGTAGTTAGG
>CAKRNX010000116.1 GCA_934371475.1 uncultured Lachnospiraceae bacterium | reverse complement strand
GATGATTTTACGAAGCTTTCGGAGTTATTCGGACCGTTTTTGCTTGTGCTGCTTGCTGTTATTGTGATCTGCATGCTGATTTCCTGCATCAGGATTGTTCCCCAGGCGCAGGCGCTGGTAGTGGAGCGTCTTGGTGGATATCAGGGAACCTGGAATGTGGGAGTACATTTTAAAGTGCCGATTATTGACCGTGTAGCCCGAAAAGTGGTACTTAAAGAGCAGGTGGTGGATTTTGCACCGCAGGCTGTGATCACAAAAGATAATGTCACAATGCAGATTGATACCGTAGTATTTTTTCAGATTACGGACCCAAAGCTTTATGCCTATGGAGTGGAAAATCCCATCATGGCGATTGAAAATCTGACCGCTACAACGCTGAGAAACATCATCGGTGATATGGAACTGGATCAGACGCTTACCTCCCGCGAGGTGATTAATACACAGATGCGTGCAAGCCTTGATCAGGCGACAGATCCCTGGGGGATCAAGGTAAACCGCGTGGAACTCAAAAATATTCTTCCACCTTCCCAGATTGTGGATGCGATGGAGAAGCAGATGAAGGCAGAGCGTGAGCGAAGAGAAGCAATTCTGATTGCCGAGGGTGAGAAGAAGTCGGCGATTCTTCGCGCAGAAGGAAAAAAGGAAGCGGCGATTCTGGATGCAGAGGCAGAGAAGACTGCTGCGATTCTGAAAGCAGATGCTGCCAGAGAAAAGATGATCAAAGAGGCGGAAGGACAGGCAGAGGCGATCCGGAAAGTGCAGGAAGCCAATGCGGAAGGTATTCGCCTGATCCGGGAGGCCGGGGCAGACCAGGCCGTGCTGACGCTTAAAAGTTTTGAGGCGCTGACGAAGGTGGCAGAAGGACAGGCGACCAAGATTATTATTCCATCTGAGCTGCAGAATGTGGCGGCGATGGTAAAAGCAGCAACTGAAGTTGCCAAAGATCCGGAGGCTGTCAGGGACTGAGCACAGATGAACGTATGTTTGAAAATAGAAAGACGGAGGATAAGGACATGGATTTAAAAGGAAGAAATTTTTTGACTTTAAAGGATTATGCACCGGAAGAGATTACGTATCTTCTGGATCTGGCAGCGCAGTTAAAAGCTGATAAAAAGAGCGGATACCGTCAGGATCAGCTCCATCCGGGCAAAAATATTGCACTGATTTTTGAAAAGACCAGTACAAGAACGAGATGTTCCTTTGAAGTAGCGGCTCATGACATGGGGATGCATGTGACTTATCTGGATCCGTCAGGCTCTCAGATCGGCAAAAAGGAAAGTATCAAAGATACTGCAAGGGTACTCGGAAGAATGTACGATGGCATCGAGTACAGAGGGTTTGAGCAGAGTATTGTGGAAGAGCTGGCAAAATATGCGGGTGTTCCGGTATGGAACGGTCTGACAAATGAATATCATCCCACGCAGATGCTGGCGGATATGCTGACGATCCGCGAACATCTGGGCAGCTTAAAAGGAAAGAAACTGACTTATATGGGAGATGCCCGCTACAATATGGGCAACTCTTTAATGATTGTCTGCGCAAAACTGGGACTGCATTTCACAGCCTGCACGGCAAAGGAATACTTCCCCAATGAAGCTCTGGTGGAAGAATGCCGCGGATACGCAAAGGAAAGCGGTGCAACCATTACCCTGACAGAAGATGTCGAGGCAGGAACCAAAGGCGCAGATGTGATTTATACGGATGTGTGGGTGTCCATGGGTGAGCCGGACGAGGTATGGGCAGAACGTATCAAGAGTCTGCTGCCATATCAGGTTAATAAAAAAGTGATGGAGAATGCAGGTTCCCAGGCTATTTTCATGCACTGTCTGCCGGCATTTCATGATCTGGATACCAAGATAGGAAAGCAGATCCATGAAAAATTTGGGCTGTCTGCGATGGAAGTGACTGACGAAGTGTTTGAATCAGAGCAGTCGGTTGTATTTGATGAGGCAGAAAACAGAATGCATACAATCAAAGCAGTTATGGACGCAACACTGTAGGACAGGAGTATATCATGAATCAGGAATGGATGCGCAAAAAGCATCATGAGCAGGAGAAAAATCTGGTGATACTGGAGGATATCAGCGTGGTGATGGCGTTGCTGATTCTGCTGCTGGCACTGATTTTTCTGATTGATGTGGCAAGATACAGATGGACGCTTCTGATGATTCTCATTCTAGGATTTTTTATGAATCTGGCGATTACAGTCTGCAGCGTTCTCCGAAAAAAATGGATTTTGGGCACGACCGGGCTGGTTGTGATGGTTGCTCTGATTGGTTTCCTGATTTATCTGGGAATTAACTGGCATTAAAGGCGGCAGGAAGATAATGATGATGAAAAGCGATATATTAGCTGCGCTCCGCAGAAACGACGATTATGTATCGGGACAGGAGCTGAGTGAAAAACTGCAGGTTTCCAGGACAGCGATCTGGAAAAAAATAAAAGAATTGCAGGAAGAGGGATATGAGATTGAGGCGACACCCAAGAAGGGATACCGTATTGTGGGATGCCCGGATACGATTGCGCCGGAAGAGGTGGAAAGCCGTCTGCACACTGCCTGGGCAGGCCGTCCTGTAAAATATTTTGAAGAGATTACTTCTACAAATGAATATGCAAAAAAGATTGCAGAGGAAGGTGCGCCGGAAGGTATGCTGGTCATTGCGGATGAGCAGACAAAAGGAAAGGGAAGAACCGGAAGAGCCTGGGCAACGCCCAGGGGGACTGCCATTGCTATGACGCTGCTTCTGCGTCCCAAGCTTCCGCCTGCGCGCGTGTCGATGGTGACGCTGGTGATGGGACTAGCGGTGGCGCAGGCCTGCCGCAGCCTCTATGAGCTGCCGGTGGGGATCAAATGGCCTAATGATGTAGTAATTGACGGCAAAAAGCTGTGCGGAATACTGACGGAGATGAGTGCGGAAATGACCGCGGTCAATTATGTGGTGATCGGAACGGGCATCAATGTAAATGTGCGGAAATTTCCGGAAGAGATCCGTCAGATTGCCACGTCTCTGGATCTGGAGCTTGGACATGAAACGAGCAGGGCGGAGCTGATTGCAGAATGTATGCGGTACTTTGAACAGGACTATGAAAAGTTCCTAGAGACGCAGGACCTGTCGCTTCTTCTGGACGAGTATAATGGGGTGCTTCTGAATAAAGACAGGATTGTGCGTGTACTTGAGCCGGGACATGAGTATCTGGGGACAGCCCGCGGAATAGACCTGGAAGGGCGGTTGCTTGTAGACCGTGAAGACGGAACCAGAGCGGAGATTTATGCCGGGGAAGTTTCTGTACGGGGGATATATGGATACGTATAAAAGAAATATTTTGCAAAGGAAGGACTCAGAACTTATGAGTATAAAAAAACAAAATATGGAAGGAATGGATGAGGAAGGAAAGATCGTGCTCTGCGCGGCCAGCGCTTATGAAGAAAAGTATTACTTCAATTCCATGTTTTCCCGGCTGCCGGAGGATATTCAGAAGGAGCTGAGAATTATCAGTATTCTGTTTACCGACGAGATCGGCGGTATTTTTATGATGGAGTTTGACCATGAGGGCAGTCTCGAGTTTCGAACAGAAGCCAGAGATTCAGATTATTCTTATGATGAGATTGGTGCTGCTCTGATGGTCAAGGAGATACAGAAGAACAAAGGAGAACTTCTCCGGTCTCTTGAATTATTCTATAGAGTGGTGATCCTTGGGCAACCGCTGGAAGAGGCATAGCAGGTTTATGAGGATAGGAAATACAGAGATAAAAAACAACTTGATACTGGCACCTATGGCAGGAGTAACTGACCTGCCTTTTCGTTTGTTATGCAAAGAGCAGGGGGCCGGTCTTTTATGTATGGAAATGATCAGTGCCAAAGCGATTTCTTTCCATAATAAAAATACAGAGGCGCTGCTGACAATTGATCCGGCAGAGCATCCGGTTTCATTGCAGCTGTTTGGGGCTGATCCGGACATTATCAGCGAGATGGCGGCATATATTGAAGACAAACCCTTTGATATTCTGGATCTGAATATGGGATGTCCGGTACCCAAAGTGGCCGGAAATGGAGAAGGATCGGCACTGATGAAAAATCCGAAGCTGGTGGAGCAGATTGTTTCCAAGACCGTGCGCGCTATCAAAAAACCGGTGACAGTAAAGATCCGGAAGGGATTTGATGAGGAACATGTGAATGCTGTGGAGATTGCCCGGATTGCGGAAGCATCCGGTGCGGCGGCGGTAGCCGTACATGGAAGAACCAGAGAACAGTATTATTCCGGGCAGGCTGACTGGGATATCATACGTCAGGTAAAAGAGGCCGTGAAAATACCAGTGATCGGGAACGGAGATATTTATTCTCCCGAGAGCGCCAGAGCAATGTTAAAAGAGACAGGATGCGATGGTCTGATGATCGGGCGGGCAGCCAGGGGAAATCCATGGATTTTTCGGCGGATTGATACATTTCTCCAGACAGGAAGCGATCCGGGCAGGCCATCTGCGCGGGAAGTCAGGGATATGATGCTGCGCCATGCCAGGATGCTGATCGAATATAAAGGAGAATACACGGGGATCCGGGAGATGCGCAAACATGTGGGCTGGTATACGGCCGGATATCCTCATTCTGCAAAACTGAGGGCAGAAGTAAATGAGGTGACGGGACTGGCGGATCTGGAGGAACTCTTGACAAAAATGATGCTTTAGGATATAATACCTTGGCTAATAAGATGGATTAACAAAAGATATTGAGATAAAGAATGAGAAATATGGCAAGATGCGCAGTTTGTAGAGAAGAAGTATGTTGCTAACGCAGCCTGTTCGCGTGGAACAAAAGTTGTGCTGTCAGAGCTGCAGCCTGTGGAGCGTGCGAAGCACACTTTTGCTTGTTTCACAGGAAATTGCGTCCTGTGAAACAAGAAACGCTCCGCGTGGGATGCGCAGCTCGCAGAGAAGAAGCCTGCTCGCGCGCGGAACAAAAGCTGTGCTGTCAAAGTTGTAGCCCGCGGGGTGTGCGAAGCACACTTTTGTTCTTGAATTTTTAGAAAGAAAGGTGTACAAACATGGAAGCAAAAAAGAATTTATTGACCTATGTAGGTCTGAAAAAGCTGGAAGATGAGCTGCATGACCTGAAGGTAGTAAAGAGAAAAGAAGTAGCCGGCAAAATTAAAGAAGCAAGAGAGCAAGGCGACCTGTCAGAGAATGCAGAGTACGATGCAGCCAAAGACGAGCAGAGAGATATCGAAGCGCGTATTGAAGAGATTGAAAAAATCCTGAAAAATGCAGAAGTCGTTGTTGAGGATGAGGTAGATGTAGATAAGATTAATGTCGGATGTACCGTAACCGTATATGATGAGGAGTTTGACGAGGAGATGAAGTTCAGCATCGTTGGTTCTTCCGAGGCGAACAGTCTGAAAGGCAAAATTTCCAATGAGTCTCCGGTGGGCAAGGCTCTGATCGGCAAAAAGGTCGGAGATACTGTAAATGTAGAAACTCAGGCAGGTGAGTTCCAGTACAGAGTACTGAATATCGAGAGAACCATCTAATCTGCAGAGAACAACAGATGAAGCACGTAATAATCCGTGTAAGCTGATATTAGGGTGTTTTGATACCTTATTCATATAAAGAAAAGGAGTGTAGATCGTGGGAGAACAGAAGAACGTACAGACACAGGACGTTAATCAGTTGCTGAAGGTTCGCAGAGAAAAGCTCGCAGAGCTGCAGCAGAATGGACAGGATCCATTTGTAATTACGAAATATGAAGTAACTCATCACAGCCAGGAAGTAAAAGATCATTTTGATGAACTGGAAGGAAAACAGGTATCTCTGGCAGGCCGCATGATGTCCAAACGTGTCATGGGAAAAGCATCCTTCTGCAACATTCAGGATCTGCAGGGCAATATTCAGTGTTATGTAGCGCGTGACAGCGTGGGCGAGGAGTCCTACAAGGGCTTCAAGAAGATGGATATCGGAGATATTGCGGGACTGAAGGGGGAAGTATTCAAGACCAAGACCGGCGAGATTTCCATCCATGTATCAGAAGTGACACTGCTCTCCAAGAGCCTTCAGATTCTTCCGGAGAAGTTTCATGGACTGACCAACACAGATCTGCGTTATCGTCAGAGATATGTGGATTTGATTATGAATCCTGAAGTAAAGGACACTTTTATCAAAAGATCAAAGATTATTGCTGCGATCCGGAAATATCTGTCCGGCGAAGGCTTTATGGAAGTAGAGACTCCCATGCTGGTATCTAATGCCGGCGGAGCAGCAGCCAGACCGTTTGAGACGCATTTCAATGCGCTGAATGAAGATCTGAAACTGCGTATTTCTCTGGAACTGTATCTGAAGCGTCTGATCGTAGGCGGAATGGAACGTGTATACGAGATTGGCCGTGTATTCCGTAACGAGGGTGTAGATACCAGACATAATCCGGAGTTCACGCTGATGGAGCTGTATCAGGCGTATACAGATTATAATGGAATGATGGATTTGACAGAGAACCTGTACCGTTATGTGGCACAGGAAGTGCTGGGAACCACCAGGATTGTTTACAATGGCATTGAGATGGATCTGGGCAAGCCGTTTGAGCGGATTACCATGGTAGATGCAGTGAAGAAGTATGCAGGCGTTGACTTCAATGAGATCCATACGCTGGAAGAGGCCAGAGCTGCCGCAGATGCGCATCAAGTGGTTTATGAGGAGCGTCATAAGAAAGGCGATATCCTGAACCTGTTCTTCGAAGAGTTCGTAGAGGAACACCTGGTTCAGCCGACCTTCCTGATGGATCATCCGGTGGAGATTTCTCCGCTGACCAAGAAAAAGCCGGACAACCCAGAGTATGTGGAGCGTTTTGAGTTCTTTATGAACGGCTGGGAGATGGCTAACGCATATTCTGAGCTGAACGATCCGATCGATCAGCGTGCCCGTTTTGCAGCACAGGAAGAGCTGTTTGCACAGGGCGATGAGGAAGCAAATCACACAGATGAGGATTTCCTGAATGCGCTGGAGATTGGTATGCCGCCCACAGGTGGTATCGGATTTGGTATCGACCGTATGGTGATGCTGCTGACAGATTCCGCTGCGATCCGTGACGTACTGCTGTTCCCAACAATGAAGTCACTGGATGCTGACAAGAAATCTGCGAAGTCAGAAAATAGCACTTCCACAGCAGCACCGGAGAAAGAAGAAGTTATCGACTTCTCCAAGGTAAAGGTAGAGCCTTTATTTGAGG
>CAKRNX010000115.1 GCA_934371475.1 uncultured Lachnospiraceae bacterium | reverse complement strand
CTGCGGGAAAAGCTGGAAAAGGCATCAGGCGAGGAAGAGGATCCCGCTCAGAAAATCTCAGAGGAACCGGGCGAGCCGTCCGGAACCAGCGAAGAAATGCCGGAGAAACCCCGCAGAAGCCCGAAGCCTCATGCATCCGCAGAGGAGATACAGGAAGGGATTGATCATGTAGAGCAGGAGATTGAGAAGACAACGGCAGCCGTAAAACCGGAGTACGTATTTCCGGCACTGGATCTGCTGCAGCGTCCGCCGGTTAAAAAAGCAGGCAATACCGAAACGCAGATGCGGGAAACGGCGCAGAAGCTTCAGGAGGTACTCCATACGTTTGGGGTAAATGTAAAGGTGACAAATGCCAGCTGCGGACCTAGTGTGACCCGGTATGAGCTGATGCCGGAGATGGGCGTAAAAGTCAGTAAGATTGTCAACCTGGCTGACGATATCAAACTGAATCTGGCAGCAGCGGATCTCCGTATCGAAGCTCCCATCCCGGGCAAGGCGGCTGTGGGCATCGAAGTGCCCAACAAAGAATCCAGCAGCGTTTACCTGAGGGAGCTGCTTGAGTCAGAAGAGTTCCGGAAGCATCCTTCCAGGCTGGCATATGCGGTGGGAAAGGATATTGGCGGAAAAATTGTGGTAGCGGATATCGCAAAGATGCCGCATCTGCTGATCGCGGGTGCAACAGGATCCGGTAAATCTGTATTTATTAATACGTTGATTATGAGTATTATTTATAAAGCCAAACCGGAAGAAGTTAAAATGATCATGATTGACCCCAAGGTGGTGGAGCTCAGCGTATATAACGGGATTCCTCATTTGTTTATCCCGGTCGTGACAGACCCGAAGAAGGCTGCAGGGGCGCTGAACTGGGGCGTGGCGGAGATGATGAAGCGATATGAGCTGTTTGCCGGCACCGGTGTCAGAGATCTGAAAGGATACAATGCGAGGGTGGAGACCGTGCTGAAGGATCTGCCGGAGGACGCGCAGGAGCGGCCGGAAAAACTGCCGCAGATCGTGATTATTGTGGACGAGCTGGCAGATCTGATGATGGTGGCTTCCGGGGAAGTAGAGGATGCGATCTGCCGACTGGCCCAGCTGGCCCGTGCGGCCGGGATACATCTGGTGATTGCCACGCAGAGGCCGTCTGTGGATGTCATTACGGGACTGATCAAGGCCAATATGCCTTCACGTATTGCGTTCTCCGTCTCTTCAGGCGTGGATTCCAGAACGATTCTGGATACGAACGGCGCAGAAAAACTGCTGGGCAATGGAGATATGCTGTTTGCGCCTCAGACCTATAAGAAACCGGCACGTATTCAGGGCGCATTTGTCTCAGACAGGGAAGTTTCCGACGTGGTGGAGTTCCTGAAAGAGAAAAATACGGATGAACAGTACAGCGCCCGGATGGAGGAACAGATTGCGCAGGTGCAGAAATCAGCTGTTTCCGCTGCTGGGGGCGGAAATGATGTGGATGAGCTGTTTGCAGAAGCAGGTAAATTCATTATTGAAAAGGACAAGGCATCCATCGGCATGCTGCAGCGCTGGTTCAAAATCGGATTTAACCGGGCTGCCAGGATCATGGATCAGCTCTCCGAAGCCGGGGTAGTGGGGCCGGAAGAGGGAACCAAGCCCAGAAAGGTGCTGATGTCCAGCGAACAGTTCGAGAATTATCTGGAGCAGAATTAAGAATTCATGTAAGCAGCTGATTTGCAGCCTGCGGTAAAGCGGACATTCGTAATCCGCTTTTGCAGCTTGATCATGAACGTAGTCGCTTCGCAACTGTCAGCGGGAGCTTTTCACTCCCACTGACATAAGCATTCAATACTCTCAAATACCGGCTGTGAACGGAAATAAAAGGAAATCAAGGGAAACGTATCAGATATGTGTTGAATTTTGTCAACTGATGTTTTATACTAAAGCCATATAGGCTTTTTTAAAAACAAGCTTGAAAAATGGAGGTATGTTATGTACAAGATTTTGGATTCAAAAATTCTTGCGGGCAACATCTACCAGATGGTAGTTGAAGCACCCCGTGTTGCAAAACGTTGCCTTCCCGGCCAGTTTATCATTGTAAAACTGGACGAGGAGGGTGAAAGAATTCCGCTGACGATCTGCGATTATGATCGTGAAAACGGAACGATCACGATTGTATTTCAGCCGATCGGCGCATCTACACGTAAGTTCGCACTGCTCAAAGCAGGTGATTCTTTCGAAGATTTTGTGGGACCGCTGGGACAGCCGTCCGAGCTGTGCAAGGAGCCGTTAGAAGAAGTAAAGAAGAAAAAGATTCTGTTCGTAGCGGGCGGGGTTGGTACAGCTCCCGTATATCCGCAGGTAAAATGGCTGCATGAACATGGCATTGACGCTGATGTAATCATCGGTTCCAAGACAAAAGATCTGGTAATTCTGGAAGATAAGATGAAGGAAGTTGCCGGCAATGTATATGTGACCACAGATGATGGTTCTTACGGCCGCAGCGGTATGGTTACAAAAGTAATCGAGGATCTGATCACAAATGAAGGTAAATCTTATGATCTGTGTGTATCTATTGGACCGATGATCATGATGAAATTCTGCTGCCTGACCACAAAGAAATTCAATCTTCCCACAGTAGTAAGCATGAACCCGATCATGGTAGATGGTACCGGTATGTGCGGAGCCTGTCGTCTTCTGGTTGGCGACCAGGTAAAATTTGCATGTGTTGACGGACCTGAGTTTGACGGACATGCAGTTGACTTTGATGCTGCAATGAAGAGACAGAGCATGTACAAGACCGAAGAAGGCCGTGCGCTGCTCAAAGAGCAGGAAGGCGAGACCCATCACGGTGGATGCGGACAGTGCGGAGGTGACAAATAATGGCAGACGTATTAAAGAAAGTTCCGGTAAAGGAGCAGGATCCGAAGGTAAGAGCAACCAATTTTGACGAAGTATGTCTTGGATACAACAAAGAAGAGGCAATGGAAGAGGCTTCCAGATGTCTTCACTGCAAAAATGCAAAATGTATCCAGGGATGTCCTGTAAATATCAATATTCCGGATTTTATCAAAGAAGTGAAGGAAGGCAATTTCAAAGGCGCTTATGATGTGATTTCACAGTCCAGCGCACTGCCGGCAATCTGTGGACGTGTCTGCCCGCAGGAGACCCAGTGTGAAGGAAAATGTATCCGCGGCATCAAAGGTGAGTCTGTATCCATCGGTAAACTGGAGCGTTTTGTAGCTGACTGGGCAATGGAGAATGATATCAAACCGGAAGCAGCAAAAGAAAAGAACGGTCACAAGATCGCAGTCATCGGTTCCGGTCCTTCCGGACTGACCTGTGCCGGAGATCTGGCAAAGATGGGATATGAGGTCACAATCTTCGAGGCACTGCACAAAGCAGGCGGCGTGCTGGTTTACGGTATTCCTGAGTTCCGTCTTCCCAAAGACAAGATTGTTGCAAAAGAAGTAGAGAATGTAAAATCTCTCGGCGTAAAGATCGAAACCAACGTAGTAGTCGGCAAGTCTGTTACAATTGATGATCTGCTGACCGAGGAAGGGTATGAGGCTGTATACATCGGTTCCGGTGCCGGACTTCCGATGTTCATGGGTATTCCGGGAGAGCAGGCAAAGGGTGTGTTCTCTGCCAATGAGTATCTGACCAGAAATAACCTGATGAAGGCTTTCCGCGAAGATTATGATACACCGATCGTACACGGCACAAAGGTTGCAGTTGTAGGCGGCGGAAACGTTGCGATGGATGCTGCCAGAACCGCACTGCGTCTGGGCGCTGAGGTACATATCGTATACCGCCGCAGCGAGGCAGAGCTGCCGGCACGTAAGGAAGAAGTACATCACGCAAAAGAAGAGGGCATTATCTTTGATCTGCTCACCAACCCGAAAGAAATTCTGGTAGATGAGAACGGATTTGTAAAAGGAATGACCTGCGTGAAGATGGAACTGGGCGAGCCGGATGCATCCGGAAGAAGAAGACCGGTAGAAGTTGCCGGCTCTGAGTTCACGATGGATCTGGATACGGTCATCATGGCTCTGGGAACATCTCCCAACCCGCTGATTTCTTCCACTACATACGGACTGGATACCAACAAAAAGAAATGTATTATTGCCAGTGAAGAGACAGGCGCTACCACCAAAGACGGTGTATATGCCGGCGGTGATGCAGTGACCGGTGCAGCTACCGTAATCCTGGCCATGGGCGCAGGTAAAGTTGCTGCAAAGGGTATTGACGAGTATATTCGCAATAAAAAATAATGCCCGATACATGTTCGGGTGTGCGGCAATGCGGTACAGGTAAAAGTACTGATAATTTAAACAGAGAAAATAAGATGAATGAAAAGAGTTTTCCAAAGCAGGAATGTGGAGGGGAACTCTTTTTTCTTTCACAGGAAATTGCGTCCTGTGAAAGAAAAAGCCTCCGGCCAGATGCGCAGCTCGCAGAGAAGAAGCCTGCTCGCGCGCGGAACAAAAGTTGTGCTGCCGAAGCAGTGACTTTTGGAGTGTACGAAGCACACTTTTGTTAATTCACAGGAAATTGCGTCCTGTGAAAGAAAAAGCCTCCGGCACAGGAAATTGCGTCCTGTGAAAGCAGGACAAGGTGCGGTTTACAGAAGGATTTCTCTGTACTTGTATTGGGATACAGATATATGATAGAATATTCAGAAATGTGACAGTGTGTGTTTGAAAAAATTTTTTCAGATACATTCTGGGCAGAAACATAATTGCAGAAGATCAGGGGTCTGCCGGAATGAAGGAGGATGCGCCATTCGGCGCTGCACGAATGAATATTACAATTATATCTGTCGGTAAAATTAAAGAAAAATATCTTTCGGATGCGATCCGGGAGTACAGTAAGAGGCTGGGACGCTACTGCAAATTAGATATTACAGAGGTAGCGGATGAACAGACTCCGGACCATGCAGGCGAAGCACTGGAACTGCAGATCAAGCAGAAAGAGGGACAGCGGATACTGAAAAATATCCGGGATGATACATATGTGATTGCGCTGGCGCTGGAAGGAAAAAAACTGACGTCAGAAGGGTTTGCTGAGAAAATAGAAGAACTTGGTGTACAGGGACAGAGCAGAGTCGCTTTCGTAATAGGCGGTTCACTTGGACTTGCGCCGGAAGTACTTCGGAGGGCGGATTACCTGCTTTCTTTTTCGGATATGACATTTCCGCATCAGCTGATGAGGGTGATTTTGCTGGAACAGATTTACAGAGCATTCCGGATTAATCACCACGAACCCTATCATAAATAAGTTTTATCTGTATCAGCTGTCTTTTCTGTCCAGTGTTTCCGGGACATGTTTGAAAAAAGATTTCCATAAACTGGAACTCACGGCTCACGAAAAGCCTTTTTCAATATGCCCAGGCTGCCGTGTCCGGAAGAAAATTGAAGGAGTGAAGAGATTATGACAGCTGTTGCTTTGGAGAGAAAGACACATTGCAGGGAACGGCGGTTTCCCCATATCGGGCTGCGGATTATGAAATCGGCCGTGGCAACGTTTCTGTGTCTGCTGGTAGATATGCTGCGCCACGGAGCGCCGTTTTATTCTATTCTTGCGGTGCTGCAATGTATGCAGCCATACAGGGAGAGCACGTTAAAGATCGCAGTACAGCGAACGACAGGAACAATTGTGGGAGCTATCTACGGACTGATTGTCCTTCTGCTGGAGCTGAGTGTTTTCCGGCCCATGGGATTTGACGGTCTGTGGTGGTATCTGCTGGTGGCAGCGTCTGTGGTAGCCGTGCTGTATACAACGGTACTGATCAAGAAGAAAAATGCCTCTTATTTTTCCTGTGTGGTTTTTATGAGTATTGTGATTAATCACATTGGTGATGATAATCCCTATCTGTTTGTCCTGAACCGTGTGACAGACACGATGATTGGCATTGTGATCGGCATGGCAGTTAATTCATTTCATTTGCCAAGAAAGATTGAAAAAAATGTCTTGTATGCCGCAGCATTGAATGATGTGCTGGTAGGGAGAATGGACAGCTTCAGCGATTACAGTAAGGTGGAACTGAACAGGATGCTGGATGAGGGCATTCAGTTTACGATTATGACGATGCGCACACCGGCGTCCTACCTGGAAGTGGCCAGGGATATTCATGTAAAACTTCCGGTCATTCTGATGAACGGAGCAGTGCTCTACGATGTGCGGAATAATCTTTATCTGGAAAAAATAGAGATCCCGTATGAGGAAGCACTGGAAATTAAGGCTTTCATCCGACAGGAAGGTGAAAACTGCTTTACAAATATTATTGAGGAAAATTCAGTGATTATCCTTTATGATGAGCTGCACAACGAGGGAGAAAAGGCTGTGTATCAGCAGCTTCGGAAATCGCCCTACCGCAACTACAACCGCCGCGAGCTGGAGAGCGGTGAAAATGTAGTGTATTTTATGGTAGTCGATACAAGAAAACGGATAGACCGGTTGTATGAAGCGATGGAGCAGGAAGGATATGCTGCACGTTACCAGATCATTCATTATGATTCTGACGAGTATTCCGGCTACGCTTATCTGAAGCTGTATCACCGCAGGGTCAGTAAGAAAGGGATGCTTGAGAGGCTGCAAAAGCGTCTTGGCATTCCCGGAGTATGTACCATCGGATCCATTCCCGGAGAATATGATCTGGAAGTAGACGGAGATCATGCAGGAGACGAAGTCGTGCGGCAGCTGTATCATCTGTGCCTTCCGGTGAACTGGCCGTGGGACAGTGTTAATAGATAGAATGATGTAAGATGGGAGGGGTTGTTTGTACCAGTATCTTTTTCTGATAGGAACAGTGATTTTGCTTTGTATCCTGATTAATCATGTGATTGAAAAGCTTCCGGTTCCTTCTCTGCTGATTTTCTTGGCACTGGGTATGTGTTTTGGGGAAAACGGGATTTTCCATATTCAGTTTAATAATTATCAGGCTGCGGAAGTGATCTGCTCAGTCTGCCTGATTTTTGTTATGTTTTATGGAGGGTTCGGCACAAATTTTGCCGCTGCCCGTCCTGTCGCACTGAAGGCGGGAGTATTATCTACTCTCGGAGTGGCCCTGACAGCGGGCGGAGTCGGACTTTTCTGCCATACCATGCTGAAGCTGGACTGGCCGGAAAGCCTGCTGGTTGGTGCTGTGATTTCATCCACAGATGCGGCATCCGTGTTCCATATCCTGAGATCACAGAACCTGTCGCTGAAATATAATACATCTTCCATGCTGGAGCTGGAGTCAGGGTCCAATGACCCGATGTCGTATATGC
>CAKRNX010000114.1 GCA_934371475.1 uncultured Lachnospiraceae bacterium | reverse complement strand
CTTCTGGGATGGTGTCCGGAAGATAACCGCGAGATCTTTTCTCTGAAAGAACTTGTGGAGGCTTTTGATTATCATCATATGAGCAAATCTCCGGCAGTATTTGATATTCAGAAATTGAAATGGATGAATGGTGAATACCTGAAGGCGATGGATTTTGAAACATTTTATGAGATGGCGCTTCCATATCTGAAACAGGCTATCACAAAGGATTATGATTACAAGAAGATTGCACAGATGGTAAAGAGCAGAATTGAAATTTTCCCGGATATCCTCCCGATGGTAGATTTCTTTGAGACACTGCCGGAATATGAAGTATCTTTGTACACAAATAAAAAATGGAAAGTTGATTCTGAAAAATCACTGACTGTGCTGAAGGATCTGCTTCCCCGCCTTGAGGCACAGAATGACTATAGTAACGATGCGCTGTATACAGTACTGAAGAACTATGCAGATGAAAAAGGCGTGAAAGCCGGATATGTGATCTGGCCTGTCCGTATTGCCGTATCAGGCAAACAGAATACGCCTGCCGGAGCTACCGAGATTATGGAAGTGATCGGTAAAGAAGAGACATTAAAACGGATTCAGGCAGGTATCGACCTGTTATGCAGATAAGTAAAAATCAGTCCAGGGCGATCGCCCACGGAAAGGGACCTGCCATGGTACTGGCAGGCCCCGGATCCGGAAAAACCCTTGTTATTACAAATAGAACAAAATACCTGATTAAACAGCTTGGTGTAAAACCAGAGGAGATCCTTGTTATTACATTTACCAAGGCAGCGGCGGTTCAGATGAGAGCACGCTTTTTGCAGCTAATGGGAGGAGAACATTGCCGGGTTACATTTGGGACGTTTCACGCTGTTTTTTTTCAGATTCTTAAATATGCCTATCATTTTACTTCTTCAAGTATTCTGCGGGAAGATCAGAAATACAGGATTCTGATGGAGCTGGCAGAAAAACAGAAGCTGGAATATGAGGATGAAAAAGATTTTATTGCCGATTTGAGCGGAGAAATCAGTCTGGTGAAAAATGAACAGATCCAGCTGGAACATTATTATTCTGCTTCCTGTTCCGAAACGGCATTCCGTCAGATTTATTGGGGGTATCAGGACAGGCTTAGGAGAAGCGGACTGATTGATTTTGACGATATGCTGGTATACTGTTATGAGCTGTTTGTGGACAGGCCGGATATTTTGGCACAGTGGCAGAAGCGTTTTCGATATATTCTGGTGGATGAGTTTCAGGATATCAATCATCTGCAGTATCAGGTAGTGAGGATGCTGGCGCAGCCGGAAAATAATCTCTTTATTGTGGGTGATGATGATCAGTCTATTTATCGTTTCAGGGGTGCGAAGCCAGAAATTATGTTAGGATTTCAGAAGGACTATCCGGATGCGCAGGTGATCTTTCTGGATGAAAATTTCCGTTCTACAAGAGCGATTGTGGAGGCTTCCGGAGCGGTAATACGAGAAAATCAGAATCGCTTTTCTAAAACGATCCGGTGCGATAGTAAGACGGGGAGTCCGGTGGAGATCAGACAGTTTACAGGACAGGAGCAGGAAGGAAATTATGTGATTAAATGCATCAGGGATGCAGTTTCCAAAGGAAAACAGTACGCGGATCTGGCGATCCTGACAAGGACAAATGTGGGAGGTCGGTATATGGCAGAAAAGCTGGCTGAGTTTACGATCCCGTTTCGGATGAGAGACAGTATGCCTGTCCTTTATGATCACTGGATTGCGGCAGATATTTTCTGTTATATTCGGCTCGCTATGGGAGGAAGGGAGAGGAGAGATTTTCTTCAGGTGATGAACCGCCCGAAACGATATATCAGCAGAGAATGTGTGGATACGGCTCAGATTTCTTTTGATCGTCTTCGCACTTGGTATGATGATAAGCCCTGGATGATGGAACGGATTGACAGAATGGAGAGCGATCTGGATCGGATGAGACTGATGACGCCGTACGCGGCGGTCAATTATATCCGCAATGGCATAGAATATGAGAGCTACCTGAAGGAATATGCGGCATACAGAAAACTAAAGCTGGAAGAGCTGATATCCATTCTGGATGAGCTTCAGGAGAGCGCCCGGAATTTTCGGACATATCGGCAGTGGTTCGATCATATAGAAGAATATAGGAAGATGCTGGAAGAACAAAAAGGAAAAACGGACGATGGGGATGCGGTTGTACTTTCAACGATGCACAGTTCCAAGGGACTGGAGTTCCCGGAGGTATTTATTCTGGACATCAATGAGGAGGTAATTCCGCATCAGAAGGCTGTGCTGGAGGCAGATATTGAGGAAGAACGACGGTTGTTTTATGTAGGAATGACGCGGGCAAAAGAAAGGCTTCATCTCTTTTACCTGAAAGAACGATATGGCAGGAAGCTGGATTCATCCCGGTTCCTGGAAGTATTTGATATTGAGTGATATTGAGTATTAAAAAAGGCCGTTTTCTGTCTGTGGAAAACAGCCTTTTTAAACATGTCTAAAATACCGACAGGGTATACAACAGATCAGTTAGCATCAGTTGTCTCGTCGGTATCTTCGTAAACCAGATCATCGAATTCCTGATCATCCAGCCACTGATCAAAACCATCGGAAGCAGCCTCGTATTCGTCGTCATCTTCGATGTTTTCCAGTATGGGTTCGCCGTTTTCCTGTGTGAAGCGGTAGAGATATACTTCCCCATCCTCGTTTTCACCGTTTTCGTCCAGAGGAAGAAGGGCAATGTATTCTTTGCCTGCAGCCGGATAAATGGTTAAAACTGCACATTCTACGGTAGTGCCGTCATCCAGATTTAACGTAACGGTGGCATTTCCGTCGCTGCCGGGAACACAGTCAGAACCGCATGCGGCGCAGTCGCCGTTACATGAATTTTTATCGCTCATAGTTAAATACCTCTCATAATAATTATTATTTGACATCTCTTACTTTATCAAATATATATATGAAATGCAAGAAATAATTAGATGCAGGGGTATGAAATTGTGACAAAAAATGATATACTTAATAATTAAGAAGAAAAATGATGACGTGCGAAGGAGAGCAGAAAATGAAATTGATTTCCTGGAATGTAAATGGCCTGAGAGCCTGTGTACAGAAGGGTTTCCTTAACTATATGAAGGAAGCGGATGCGGATATTTTCTGTATTCAGGAGAGTAAACTCCAGAAGGGCCAGATTGACCTGGAAACTCCGGGGTATGAGCAGTACTGGAATTATGCAGAGAAAAAAGGATATTCCGGCACCGCAATTTTTACGAAGCGGGCGCCTCTGTCGGTGAAGTTTGGGATTGGAATAGAAGAGCACGACCGGGAGGGAAGAGTGATTACGCTGGAGTATTCTGATTTTTATATGGTGACAGTCTATACACCTAATTCCCAGGCAGAGCTGGCGCGTCTGGAGTATCGAATGAGGTGGGAGGATGATTTCCTTGTGTACCTGAAGAGTCTGGAAGAGAAAAAACCGGTGATATTCTGCGGAGATCTCAATGTCGCTAGGGAGGAGATTGATCTGAAGAATCCTAAGACAAACCGCAAGAATGCGGGCTTCACAGATGAAGAGAGAGAAAAATGCCGTCAGATGCTGAATGCCGGTTTTATTGATACTTACCGTTATTTTTATCCGGACCGGGAAGGCGTTTACAGTTGGTGGTCTTACCGCTTTAAGGCGAGAGAAAAAAACGCCGGATGGAGAATTGATTATTTCTGTGTTTCCAGATGTCTGGAGGATCGTCTGAAAGGCGCATCCATTCACACTGAAGTGATGGGATCGGATCACTGCCCGGTTGAGCTGGATATTGATCTGTAAGTGCGGAGGACTCAGAAATGGCAGGAAGTAGAGAAAAACAGATAGCCGTATTGGACGGCATTTATTACAGAATGGGAGCCAGCCTGGAGACTGACGGGATTACGTTTTCTGCGGCGGTTCCTGCCGGGGAGGCAGCAAGTCTGCTTCTGTACAGAAAAGGACAGACAGATCCGGTAAAAGAAATACCATTTCCGGAAAATGGATACAGCGGTAGCGTGCGTACGGTAAAAGTGTCGGGGATTTCATCGGATCAGTACGAGTACAATTTTAAAATCGGATCGGAGATTGTGACGGATCCTGCTGCCAGGCTTGTACTTGGCCGCAGAATATTTGCAGATTCGGTTCGCCCTGTCAGCCATCAGGTGAGAGGTGCATTTCCTTCAGAGACGTTTGACTGGGGAGAGGATCGATGTAGTTTGGATCTTCCATGTGAAGATATCATTGCTTATCATCTGCATGTGAGAGGATTTACCCGTCAGAAAAATTCAAAAGTAAGGCATAAGGGGACTTTCCTGGGACTTCAGGAGAAAATCCCTTATTTGAAGGAGCTGGGAGTTAATCAGGTGATCCTGATGCCGGCATATGAGTTTGATGAGATTATGAAGGAAGAGCCGCCGGTGGGGAGCAACGGGGTAATGCAGGAGACTATAGAGCGTTTGAATTACTGGGGTTATATTCCAGGATATTATTATGCCCCCAAGCTTTCCTACAGCGCATCGGGAGATCCTGTCCGCGAGTTTAAACAGATGGTCAGAGCATTTCATGAGAATGAAATAGAAGTGATCATGGAGTTTGCCTTCCCGGATCCGGCAGATCCTGTGATGGCGGCAGATTGCCTGGCCTGGTGGGTTCAGGAGTATCATGTGGATGGCTTTTCACTTTTGATGGACCAGAATGCGGTTCGTATGCTGACGCGGTACCCGGTGCTTTCTGCGAGCCGGTTCTATGCGGGGTATGTTCCATCAGACTATATGGGACGGCGGCAGAACACAAAACGCAGATTTTCAGAGTGCAATGACAGTTTTAAGGTTACGGCCAGGAGATTGTTGAAGGGGGATGAAGGTCAGCTGTCGGCTTTTGTAGACAGAGTTCGGTACAACCCGGAGGAAAAGGGTATACTCAATTATATGACGGGACATGACGGATTTACACTAATGGATCTGGTGTCTTACGATAAAAAACATAACGAAGAAAATGGAGAACAGGGACGAGACGGCTCTCCCTGTGATTACAGCTGGAACTGCGGCATAGAAGGACCAACGAAAAAGCGGCTGATTATGAGACTTCGCATGCGTCAGATGAAAAACGCGTTTGCGATGATGTTGCTGGCGCAGGGGACTCCAATGCTGCTGGCCGGTGATGAGTTTGGCAATTCTCAGAATGGCAACAATAATCCATACTGTCATGACAGTGAGCTGACATGGGTAGACTGGAGCCGGGAAAAGAGCATGCAGGAGCTGACATTGTTTGTAAAAGAGCTGGTGCAGTTCCGAAAAACACACCGGATTTTGCATATGCCACATGCATTTACAGGCAGTGATACTCTTTCCTGCGGTTATCCGGATTTTTCCTGTCATGGAAGCCGGGCTTGGTACGGTGATTTCGAGTATCAGAACCGCCATGTGGGTCTGATGTACTGTGGAAAATATGCAGATGAGGACGGTTTCCTCTATGTAGGATACAATTTTCACTGGGATACGCAGGGACTGGCACTTCCGCATCTTCCGGATGGAATGTGCTGGAAACAGGTGTTGAGTACTGCCGATGAGGAGATTCAGGTTGACGGTAAAGAACTGAAAATGCCGGGACGGAGTATTGTCGTGCTGGAGTCTGTTTCGGAAAAAGAGAAAGCGGAAGACAGCAAAGAAAAGAGTAAGGACAGTAAAAAATGAAGGAAAGAACACAGTCAAAAAATCAAAAGCGGGAATACCGCAAAAACAGTTATGGCGAATACAGCCCTGTCAGCAAATCTGGAAACAGTCAGATTACGCTTGATAAGGCTGTAGGTCATTTTAAGACGATTACAGAGCATAAAATTCAGGTAATGAAGGAATGTTTCACCATCGGCCTGTATTATCAGGGAATTATGCATGATATGTCCAAGTACATGCCGGCAGAATTCCTGATGGGGTGCCGCTATTATCAGGATGGCAAGCGCAGTCCCAATAACGGAGAACGGGAAGACAAGGGTTATTCCTATGCATGGATGCACCACAAGGGCAGGAACCGTCACCATTTTGAGTTTTGGACGGACTACGGACTAAACAGAAAGGCTGGCGAAAGTCCGGTAGTTCCTGTGCAGATGCCCCGCAGATATGTAGCGGAAATGCTCATGGACCGGATTGCAGCATCCAAAACCTATCTAAAAAAAGATTATAATCAGCATGAGCCGCTGAAATATTTTCTCAATGGGAAAAGCCATTATCTGATGCATCCAAAGACAGCCAGGGAGCTGGAGAGGATGCTGAAGATCCTGGATCAGAGAGGAGAGGCGGAGCTGGTTCGCTTTGTGAAAGATTATTATCTGAAAGGATATCCGATGTAAAAGACAGCACTTTGCAGCAAGAATACAGGGGTGTTCTTGAACGAGGAATAAGTCCTTCCCCCGCTTCGGGTGCGCGGAGCACTAAGCGAGGGGCAGAGGGATGCTTAATCAGTGGGAGTTAAAAATTCCCGCTGACAGTCGCGAAGTGACTGCGTTCATGAGCAAGCAGCGAAAGCGGATTGCGAATGTCTGCTTTACTTTTACTGAGGGCTTAGCAATATTAAAGAAAAGAGATTGGAGCAAAGAAATGATTAACGACAAAAAAGTATTATTCAGTGGTATGCAGGCAACAGGAAATTTGACTTTGGGAAATTATCTTGGAGCGCTGAAAAACTGGATCAGCCTTGCTGATGAGTATGAATGTTTTTACAGCGTAGTGGATCTTCATTCGATTACAGTCAGACAGGATCCGGCTGTGTTAAGAAAGCGGGCAAGAGCGCTGCTGACGCTCTATATTGCGGCAGGACTGGATCCGGAGAAAAACTGCATTTATTATCAATCCCATGTATCTGCACATTCCGAGCTGGCATGGATCCTGAACTGCTTCACCTATATGGGAGAGCTGAACCGTATGACGCAGTTTAAAGATAAGGCAGCCAAACATGCGGACAATATCAATGCAGGTCTGTTTACTTATCCGGTGCTGATGGCGGCAGACATTCTGTTGTACCAGGCAGATGTTGTTCCGGTGGGCATTGATCAGATGCAGCATCTTGAGATTACCAGGGATATCGCACAGAGATTTAACGCTATTTACGGCGATGTGTTTACAGTCCCAGAGGCTTATGTAGGCAAAGTGGGAGCCAAGATTATGAGTCTGCAGGATCCTTCCAGAAAGATGAGTAAATCAGATGAAAATCCCAATGCCAGTATCTATCTGATGGACGATCCGGATACAATCCGCAGAAAATGCAAACGTGCAGTGACTGCTTCTGAGGGAGTAA
>CAKRNX010000113.1 GCA_934371475.1 uncultured Lachnospiraceae bacterium | reverse complement strand
CCACTGCATAGATCACAACTCCCGCCAGAATGGCAAATACCGTAGAAATCGTGTTGCCTGAAAAAAGATGGAACAGATGATATACCGCATATGCCCCGAAAGCCATAATCACCGATGCCAGAGACGGGATTACAAAAGTCCGGAAAACCTCCTGGCGGTAATTCATACATCGCTTAATCGACAGCGCATTTAAAATACAGACAATCAGTGCAAAAATAATGTTTGCATAAATGACCGCATAAATATTCAAATTGAAATTTTTCAGCAGTATATACAGGAACACAATATGAAGCGCCAGCGCAATACTGCAGTGAATCAGCGGATCTCTCAGCCGTCCAAGTCCCTGAAGAATAGACGTCGTCAGCGTGGAGAGTGCATACAGAATAATCATCAGTGCACCCGCCTGCATAATTCCCTCCGACAACGGCAGACCGCTGGAAGGATGGAACAGAAGTTCAATAATAGGCCCGCCCAGAGCCGCCATTCCCAGCGCGCAGGGGATAGTCAGAATCATCGTATAGCGGATAGAAGAGGCCACTTTACTCATCGCTTCTTTTTTGTTTCTCTGCGCAACTGCCGCCGTCAGACTGGGCACCACCGCCGGCCCGAGGCAGGAGGCAATCGACAGAGGCACATTCATCAGCACACGGAATTTTCCGACATAGATCCCCCAGATTGTAGCATACTGATCCTCTGTATATCCCTGGTTTTTGAGTACAGCATTAAAGATACCCTGATCCAACACATTGCTGATATTGTAGATCAGAGTGCTCAGCACAATCGGCAGGATCGTGATCAGAAGCAGATGGTAAATCTGTGAGGAAGACTCTGAGCGTCCCGTATGATCTGAACGGATCTGTTTTGCCCAGGTTCTGCGGTACATCGTATATACAACCATCATAAAAATAAGGGCAATCGTTACGCTGGCCACTGTGCCAAACGTGGCGCCTGCCGCTCCCCATGCAGGAGCTAGCAGCTCGTTTCCCTGTTCTTTTGCCAGTTCCAGACCATAGCTGTACATGATCGCCGCGCAGGCAATGGAAAATACTGCATTGATAATCTGCTCAATCACCTGGGAAACCGCTGTGGGTACCATATTGGAAAGTCCCTGAAAAAATCCCCGGAATGTTCCTGTGATGGCAAAGATAAAAATGGCGGGTGCCAGCACACGCAAACCATACTTCGCCAGTTCAAAATTCATGACATATTTCGTCAGCACACCGGCAAAAATGTAAGTAATCAGCGACAGAACCGCTCCTACCAATACAGCAAAACGAACCGCGCATAAAAATACGCGGTTTGCATTGCGAACTTCTCCTTTGTGCAGCCGTTCCGACATCAGCTTCGATATCGCCAGCGGCAGACTGAACGAAGATATCATCAGTATAATCGAATAAATCTCGTTGGCCGTGGAATAATAGCTGTTTCCACGGTCTCCGAGAATATTCGTCAGCGGTATCCGGTAGATCAGTCCGATCACCTTTGCCAGAATGGACGCCGCAGCCAGAATGCTGCCCTGCACCAGAAAATTTTTTGAACTTTTTCCTTTGTTGTTCTTCACTCGCCAGACCTCTTTGCTATCTTATCTCTTTTAAATCTTCACCTAAAAATCAATGACATCGCTGGAGATCGTCGGGTCATCAGAGATTGTCACATGATCGCTGTAACTGTTTCTCACAATGCAGACCCATGTTTTGCCCTGATTCAGTTTGATCTCATTTCCGTTCATGTCATAGTAGCGCACTACATTAAAATCATCAGCATGTACCGGCACGCTGCAGTACTGAGACTCTACTGTGCAGTACAGCTCAGAATCCGGATCATAATTTTCCTTTTCCCAGTAAATGTCAATAGCCTTGCCGTTTGTAATATATTTTCCGCTTCCGCCGTGAACCACATCAATGTTCAGATAACCGTTCTCATCAAAATTTTCCCAGTCACAGTACTGAAGAATAATATTCTTGTATGCCAGCTGGTCTCCTGTATTGCCGTCTACCTGTGCATCACCGTACTGGAAACGGTTGTAAAGTCCGGTTGAAGCGTCATATTCAAAGCGGGCATGGTTGTACGTATATCCCGGAAGCACGACAAGAGCGTCCTGTCCTCCCTCCAGCGTAACGGTCTCTCCGTCCTCTGCGAACTGATAATGGCCGGTATATGCGGGCGCATATTCTCTGGAATACCCGTACGCATCGATGCCTGCCTGAATGCCGTCATACGTGGTAAACACATTATGCGGAGAGACACGGTCTTCAGAACGGTAATAAATCAGGTCGCCGTAATCGCCCAGTCCGCTCAGATTGTTGGTAGAAGGTAAATTTAAGATCGGCTCCGCATAGACAGCCTGACCAAAATGCGCATAGATTGCGTTAAATTCTCTCGCCAGATAAATATAGTAGTTTCTGCAGCTTCTCACAGATCCAATCCGGGGCACATCCTGATAATCTTCCATAATCCCCATCAATCTGGTAATAGAACCCTCTACCGGTGCTTCGTATACCACACCGCAATTTTCAATGCCATACTGCGGAATTGCATCATAAATATTGTTGAACATTACTGCGATCGGACGTACTCTTCCGATATCTGTCGATACCGTCTCTCCTGTCAGGTAGCTTTTGCATGTCTCTTCGGCCATCGCGGTGCCTGCGCCAAGAACTGCCGCCAGAACTGCCGCTGTCAGTGTCATCATCAGTCTTCTTCTTTTCATGATAGTAATCTCCCTTCTTTCAGCAGACCCTCCGGTCCGCAGTTTATCAGTAAATTTGTTTCTCACCACCTGCAAAGCGGGTGGCATCTCACATCTGATATATGGTTCTATCGCCTGCTATTTATCTTGTAATATTCAGCTGCTCCAGGATTTCTCTCTGTTTTTTCTCCATCACGGCGGCCTCATCCGGCTCCATGTGGTCGTACCCCATCAGATGAAGCATACTGTGGGCAATCAGAAATGCATACTCCCGTCTTCTGGAATGACCGTACTCTTCGGACTGCTCCACTACTTTCTGGGCAGAAATCACAATGTCGCCCAGCAAAAGCTCCCCTGTTTCGGGATTAAAGCAGTCATCCTGTACTTCCTCATCCTCCAGAAAATCAAAATTTCCGGGTTCCTCATAGTCAATCATAGGGAACGACAGTACATCTGTCGGTCTGTCAATCTGCCGGAACTGAAGATTCATCTCATGGATCTGCTCATTATCCGTGATCAGGAGATTGACCTCCGTCTCATAGGGACACGCTTCATAATCCAGCGCCGCCTCAATCACCTGGCTGGCAATCTCTTCCAGTTCCAGCCCCAGATCCACACTGCTTTCATTTTCAAAATTTATCGTCATCGTCTGCTCCTATTATGATCCTTGATTAAACTTAATCATTTCGTGTCCGCCATCTGCGGTCATTCCTTGTTTCCAGTCCACCATGTTCTTTTTCTTTGTGCTTTGCAGCTGCTTTGTTCTCATAATCATCATATGCCTGTACAATCTTCTGTACCAGCGGATGACGCACAACATCCTGGCTGGTCAGGTAACAGAATTTGATATCTTCCACCTTTTTGAGAACTTTGACCGCTACCTCCAGTCCCGACTGGACAGTGGAAGGCAGATCCTTCTGCGTCATATCACCGGTAATAATCACTTTGGAGCCAAATCCGATACGGGTCAGGAACATTTTCATCTGTGCCGGTGTCGTATTCTGCGCCTCATCCAGGATAATAAACGCATTGTCCAATGTCCGTCCTCTCATATAAGCCAGAGGTGCCACCTCAATCAGACCCTTTTCCATATTTTTCTGGAAACTCTCCGGTCCCATGATCTGATACAGTGCATCATAGAGGGGCCGCAGGTAGGGATCCACCTTGCTCTGCAGATCTCCGGGAAGGAAGCCCAGTTTTTCTCCAGCCTCAATTGCCGGTCTTGTCATAATAATACGGCTTACCTCATCATTTTTAAAAGCCGTAATCGCCATCGCCATGGCAAGATAAGTCTTACCGGTACCGGCAGGTCCTATGCCGAACACAATCATGTTTTTGCGGATCGCGTCCACATATTGCTTCTGCCCCAGCGTCTTTGGCTTGATAGGCTTTCCATTAATTGTATGACAGATACAGTCTCTGTCAATCTCCACCAAAGCGCCTTCCTTCTCCTCACAGGAAAGCGCGATCGCATAATTGACATTCTGCTCTGTAATCACATTTCCCCGTCTGGAAAGCTCCAGCAGGTTGTTCAGTATCCGCACAGCTGCATCCGCTGCGGACTCGCCGCCCAGAACCCTGGTTGCTCCGTCACGGCTGATCACCGTCACATTCAGCGACTTTTCAATTTTCTTGATAAACTGATCGAACTGTCCAAATACATTCTTTTCATGTTCCGCCGGAACTGAAATTATCCTTTCAACCATACTCATTCTTTGGAGAATCCTTCTTTCTCTAAATCATTTGCTGTCCTTGGCGCACACACACCTGTCTTTTTTACGCAGAAAATACTGCCTTTCGCTGTACATCCAAAATCAACTTTCTCTATTTTAACATTATTTTGAAATATTTGAACCCCCTTTTCTTGTATTTTTTCAAGAAAGTTGGCAAGACGCTGTTCCAGTATCTTCTGCGCCTGCGCGGGAGTCCTGATTTTTTCAGCATTTTCGTACTCTCTGACTGTAATTTTCGAATAAAAAAAAGGCAATGGGAAATTCTTTCCCAGACTCAGCTGTTTTTGTTCCGTCACAGTATCATACAGCGGATAATTCACTTTTCCAAATGGAAGCCCTGCCGAAAGAGCGCCATATTTTAGCAGTGTTCTGGAAACTTTCCTGCCGGTATACACTTTATCCTCATGGCGGTACGCCACCCGGTCCTCATATGATATCGCAGTTTTTACATAGATATCGGCATCTGCCTTCACATACTGACAGCCTATAAGTTCACCGGCATCATCCCGGATCTCCACCCGCCCCTCCACCAGCACATCTCCTTTATGGATCTCATCCCCCACCTTTATCACCGGAGTGCCTGTTCGCGTAACCATTTCTGTCACGATTCCTTCCACATCACTGACCAGATCTGCCGGGGTCTCCAGATCGGGCAAATCTCCGGGATCATAATTTTCTTTCAGACTAATCTGTATCCGTGTCCCCTCCAGCTTCACAGACACCCAGGCCAGCTGTGGAAACTGCCGCCGCAGCCCCGCCGCCAATGCCTTGCAGTCAACCGCAGCACGGCGCACCCCCTGGCTGATCTGATTTTCCAGCAGATATCTGCGAATTGCGTCGTCTGTCACACCCATATTTCCCTCAATCCGGATATCCCATACAAAAAGAGACAGCACAAAAAGAAGAACCGCCGCAGATCCGGCGGCCAGTACCATAGCCTTTCTTTTTCTGCAGTAGTTTATGAAAAACGGAACCCCCTTTTTTTCTGTAATATGTACCCGCACCCGGCATTTGTGTGCCAGCGGACGGATTTGTCGGAAATCAGTTACACTCATCATCACTTCGTATCCGTTTTCATTCTGAAGAGACCGCAGATCCCACAGCTTCATCCCGTGGTAAGCACAGAGATTCAGAAAGCGTTCACAAAAGCCTCCTGTGATTCTGATCCTTACATTCCCCTTTAGCCAGTACACAGCGCTGCCTTCCAAATACGCCTCTCCTTCTACCGTTTCCGGTAACAGATTTCTTCAATTTTTCCCGTGACCTTCATCTCATCTTTTCCGTAGTAACTGATCTCCAGTCTGCTTCCGCCCACCTCCACCCTGCACTGCTTCGTGAGCACAACCAGACGTTCCGGTGTATATTCCAAAATCCCCTGATAATTTTCAATACAGATCTGCCGCTGTCCAAATGCAGTGAGGCTGCATATTCCGGGTGCCGCATCTGCCGGTATGGACAGCCGATCCATCAGACGCCCCACTCTCTCCTGACGGCGCTGCTGTCTCTCGTCCCCGCATCCGTCCCGATGTCTCATTGACCAGCTCCTCCCGTTTTCATTCCGTTTTCCGGAACCGGATTACCATCCCTTTGCTCTCTTAACCATATGCGCAAAACCGGCGGGATAGACCTCATTGCCTTACACTCTTCTCTTTAATTAGTATTTCCTAACCGTCATTCTTTTTAAAGGCTGCCTTACGGCAGCCATATCAAATCTATTTGTTTATTCCACCGGCTTTGCCTGACTGGACGGATACACTGTAATCAGTTCATCATGTTCCTGAATCCTGGTGCCCCCGGCCGGGATCAGGGTCTCATTCTGCCGCCGTATCATAATAATCAGCATATTTCTAGGAAGATGCAGTTCTCCCAGCGTTTTTCCGTTCCAGGCATGATTCTTCTGAATCGTCATCTCCCTGATACGCACATTTTCTCTGTCCTCAAATTCTTTTGCTGCCAGTACCAGAAGATCTCCCTGGCACAGTTCTGTCTGACCATTGGGAATCAGATGTTTTCCGTCCCTCTCAATCAGCACTACGAGCAGATCATGCGGAATGTTGATTTCCTGTAATGTTCTGTGATTCCATCGGTGATTTTCACTGATATGTACTTTGACAAAAGAGATATCACTCTCCTCCTGATAATCATTAAAGGTCTTGCGCACATCCTCCGTCTCGTCAATCATGTTCAGTTTCCCGGAAATCCACGGCAGCAGAGTGCCCTGCACCGAGATCGACAAGAGGACAATGACAAACACCAGATTAAACAGATCATACTTCAGCATGTGACTGACCGGAACCGCCATAATGGCAAATACAATCGACGCCACGCCTCGCAGTCCCGCCCAAGATACAACACCCGCCTGGGAAACAAACTGTCTGGCTGTCAGAGTACCTTTTTTTCTTTCCCTCACACCAAATGGCAGCAGGATCAGCGTCACGGACACAGGCCTGGCAAGCAGTGTCATAAAAGCCATGACCGCCAGCGCCGGAATAAATACCCGCGGCAGCTCCACCGGCGTTACCAGAAGCCCCAGCAAGAAGAAAATCATCATCTGTGCAATGTTCGTCACCACGTCAAAAAAATGAACCAGATAACGTTTTTGGCTGACGGATGAATTCCCCAGCAAAATCCCGCAGAAATAAACGCTCAGATAACCATTTCCGCCCAGGACAGACGGGAGCGCATAGGCCACCACCGCCAGGGCAAATACCAGTACCGTTCGTTCATGCTCTGCCAGTACTGTATCACGCTTGAGTATCCTGATAGAAATCCATCCCAGCAGGCAGCCGCAGCCTCCTCCGATCAGCAGCTGCCTGGCCATCATGAGCGGCACAGACAGTTCCTCTCCCGCCACCAGCGCAATCATGGCAGCCGTCAGCATATACGACATCGGGT
>CAKRNX010000112.1 GCA_934371475.1 uncultured Lachnospiraceae bacterium | reverse complement strand
TTACTGCACAGGCAGTTTCCGAGGCAGGATATGACAGCGCAGATGCTGCTGCTGAAGACGGTGTTGCATTCGTATTTATGGGACATGGTACATCCCATACTGCAAAAGTAAGCTACAGCCAGATGCAGTCTCAGATGGAAGAGCTGGGATACAAAAACGTATTTATCGGCACAGTAGAAGGCGAGCCGGAAGATACCGCATGCGATGCTGTAATTGACAAAGTAAACGAAGCAGGATACACGAAAGTAGTTCTTCGTCCGCTGATGGTTGTTGCAGGCGACCATGCAAACAATGATATGGCAGGCAGCGATGATGACTCCTGGATGAGCATGTTTGAAGCATCCGGATACTTCGAGAGTGTAGATGCTCAGATCGAAGGCCTGGGAAGAATCGACACCATCGAGCAGCTGTATGTGGATCATACAAAAGCAGCTATGGATACTCTGGGAAAATAATCCCTTACCGTTTTGCCGGGATCTCCGTTTTTACAGGGAACCTGTGAAACTGTGATTGTGAGACAAGATACAGGGACATTCTTGAAGCCTTGTATTTTGTCTCATTTTGCCCGGAAGGAAGCTTCCGGGCAAGTTATATTTCAAGAATGCCTTGGCATTTTTGCTGCGAGCGCGCATCATGCAGATGCATGACATGTTCCTTCACAGGAAATTGCGTCCTGTGAAAGAAAAAGCCTCCGGCAGGGCGCACATTGTCCGGTGGACAAAGGACATCTGACTGTTTCTGAGAAAAGGTTTTATCGCACCGGGTTGTGGTTGAAAAACCTTTTCTGAGCAACAATCATATTATTTTGAGAGGAGATTGAACTACTATGAAAAAACGTTATATGAACATTGCTTTATCCATGGCATGTGCCTGTATTCTGATGACAGGTACCGTGTTTGCTGCTTCTAATGCAGAGTCTGAAGTTTCCAGCGAGGCTGTTACTGAGGGGGACACTGAAACCGAAACTGCCAATACTCTGGAAGACGGTATGTACAGCGTAGAGTTTGACACAGACAGCAGTATGTTCAAAATCAATGAAGCATACAACGACAGAGGGACTTTAACAGTGAAGGATGGGAAAATGACCATCCACATCACACTCCGTTCTAAGAAAATTGTAAATCTTTTCCCTGGACTGGCTGAGGATGCCAAAAAAGACGGCGCAGTTCTGCTTGAGCCGACTACCGATACCGTTACTTACAGCGATGGAGAGACAGAGGAAGTTTACGGATTTGATGTACCGGTACCGGCTCTGAATGAAGAATTTGATCTTGCGCTGCTGGGAACCAAGGGAAAATGGTATGACCATAAAGTAAGCGTATCGGATCCTGTTAAAGAAGAAGAGAGTGAAGCAGATGCTGAGGGAAAAACCGCAGCCGATCTGGGACTGGAAGACGGTTCTTATCTGATGGATGTTGTCCTAACCGGTGGAACCGGCAAAGCAAGCGTTGAATCCCCGGCCAAAGTGGAAATCAGCGGTGAGGATGCCACAGCGACTATCGCCTGGAGCAGCCCTTACTATGACTACATGATTGTAGACGGGAAAACCTACGAGCCGGTAAATACAGAAGGTAATTCTGTCTTTGAGATCCCGGTTTCCGTATTTGATGCAGAAATGGATGTTGTAGCAGATACCATTGCCATGAGTACGCCTCATGAGATTGAGTATACGCTTAACTTTGACTCTGCCAGCGCCGAGGCGGAAAAAAACTAAACGGTAGGCTGTAACAGGAAAATATTTATCTGTATTCAGAATGTCAGCGGAAATTCCCGCTGGCATTTTTGTGCTTTCACAGGAAATTGCGTCCTGTGAAAGAAAAAGCCTCCGGCAGCCTGCGCAGCTCGCAGAGAAGAAACTACCGCAGCCTGCTCGCGCGCGGAACAAAAGCTGTGCTGCCAAAGCAGTGGTCCGCGGGGGGTACGAAGCACACTTTTGTTCCTTCTTTCTTTTCTTTACGGGAGCTCTTTTTTCAGGTATACTGGAATGTGTTTAGAAATACTGACAGGAGGTCGATATTGTATGCAGATAAGTGAAAAAGTACTGCTTGCTTTTCGAATAGACACAATGAAAATGAAAATTCTCACCCGCTTGTGCGTTCAGATGGGCATCCGGCCTGTTGTTGTAAAAGAAGCTGATGAGCCGGCTCCGCTGGGGCTTCTTGCGGGAGCCAGGGACTGGATGAACCCTCTTCTGATGCAGTCGCGCCCCTCTGAGAGTCCACTTGATGAAGAAATGATCGTGTATGCCGGATTTTCAGAGCAGCTGCTGGAACGTTTTCTGAAAGAGATGCACCAGAGTCAGGTGTCTGTCTCACTGAAAGCCGTTCTCACAGAACACAATGCCGTATGGAATGCCGCATCTCTCCAGACAGAACTGAAACAGGAGAGAGCCGTTTTTTTCAGACAGATGCAGGATCGTAACTGAAAGGAGAAAATTATGACAGAACAGACCATGACAGAACGCAAGATAAAACTGATCGCCCTTGATCTTGATCAAACTACGCTCCGCAGAGACAAATCTCTTTCTGACAGAAACAGAAATGCCATAGAGCAGGCAATTGCAGCCGGGATTCATGTAGCGGTGGCCAGCGGAAGAGCATTTGCTTCGCTGCCGTCAGCCGTTACCGGGATCCCTGGACTGGAATACGCTGTCACTTCCAACGGGGCAGCCATTTATCACATTCCTACCGGAAAAAGATGTCAGGAATTTCCATTAGATCCCAGTGCTGTAGATCAAATTCTCGGACTTGTACCGATATCCCTGGCGATTGAGGCATTCTGGGAGGGTCGCCCCTATGGAGGGACTGATTATGTGGCCAATCCGGAGGCTTACGGAGCGGCCGGTTCTGCCGCTGCCTATGTAAAAGCTACAAGAACGCCTGTGCCGGATATCCGGGCGTTTATCAGGGAACACCGGGCACATCTGGATGCACTGGAAGTGATACTGAGTACACTGGAAGAGAGAGATACTCTGTGGAAACAGCTGGAGGCTGCAATTCCAGAACTCTACATTACTTCTTCTGCACCTTCACTTCTGGAACTGTCCCAGACTGCGGGTGGAAAGCGCTGCGGACTGGAATGGCTCGGGAAAAAACTTGGAATCCTGCCGAATGAAATAGCGGCATTTGGAGACGCGGAAAATGACTGCGATATGATCCGTTATGCGGGATTGGGCGTTGCTATGGGAAACGGACATCCTCTGCTGCAAGAAGCGGCAGATATGGTAACTGTCTCGAACGAAGAAGATGGAGTTGCGCTTGTGATTGAACAGATTTTGAAAGGATCCGGACAGTTTTTTATTTCATAGCATCATCCCGCAGCCTTCCGGTGATTCGGTTATGAGTAGATAGCAAATCGGATTGCGAATATCCATGAACGCATGACTGCCTGGCTCATGGATTGCGGGAAAACGATATTTACAGAATTTTTTCTTTTTGTGTATAGGCAAGAGAATGGAACAGATGCGTTTTCATCAGGGAAGCCGCAGTGGAATAATCTTTCCGCTCGTAGGTTTCCCAAATTTTTTTGTGTTCTTCAAAAATCTGCCTCTGCGGTCCGATTTCCTTTTCATAGGAGCTGGAATAGATCGTCAGCTGACTGCGAAGCCGCTCTGCTGCATGCGTCAGTCTGCTGTTTCCGCAGTAATCGTAAAAAATGAGATGGAAATTGTCGGAAGCACTGATCCATTTGCGCATCTCCGCGCCGGAAAGAGTGTCTTTTTCCAGAACAACAGAAGTCTTAAGAATATTGTCCTTCAGCTTCCTACAGATCTCATCCTGATACGGAAAGGCAGAAGCATAAAGAATAGAGAGACTGTCCAGATCTCCCATAAACTGATACAGTTCTTCCAGATCCCTTTTTGTCAGGCAAATCACATTGACCCCGATATTGGAATAATACGTTACCAGCCCTTCTTCGTTCAGGCGGGTGAGAGCATCCCGGATCGGTGTGGAACTCACCTGAAAGCGTTCCTGAAGACTTTTCAGCGTCAGCTTTTCCCCCGGTAAAATTTTCTGTGAGAGAATATCTTCCCTTAAAATCTGATAAATCTGTGCTGACAGCGTTGCCTTATTCAGCCCCATCCTGGTTACCTCTGCTTTCCTCCGTCAGGAACATATCTGAAAAATGATTCCTGCAAACTGAAATGAAGCATTTACGAAAAGAAAATTTTTCAAATATACTGTGACGAAATATAGAATTACGATAAGTTTATTTTATCTGACTTCATAAAAATGTCAAGAATCCCATGAAAACTTGCGAAATTTCATTATTTGACATTTTGCAAAATGCATATTGTCAAATTCAGTGAAACAGTGTATAATCAACTCATGTTTATCAATTTAATGCTTTAAAGTTACAAAGATAATGAGAACGGATCTCCGGGATCTGTTCAGGAGGATAATTATGAGAGATGAAAAACTTCTTGAGAATCTGACGCAGCTCTGGGGCGTTGCGGGATACGAGACAGAAGTACGGAAATTTATCGAAAAAGAAGTTGCTTCCTATGCAGATGAGATGATAACAGATGCCATCGGTAATCTCATTGTACTGAAGAAGGGTACAGATCCGCAGCACGGGAAAAAAATCATGTTTGCTGCGCATATGGATGAGATCGGATTTATGGTAAAAAAGATTGAGGCTGACGGACGTCTCCGTGTCTGCAATATGGGTTGGAACTGGACAGCTTCCGCCTACAATACAAGAGTCCGTTTCCGGAATGGTGTCAGTGGGGTTTTCGGATGCATGGGATCCCTTGAAGATGCGCACAACGATGTCGGCAAGCTCTATATCGATATCGGAGCCACCTCCAAAGAAGATGCGATGAAATATGTAAAACTCGGAGACTGCTGCGGTTACTATGGACCGTTCCTCAAGCTTGCGAATGACCGTGTATGTGCCAAGACACTGGATAACAGGATTGGCTGTTACCAGCTGATTGAGGCACTGAAAGAAAATGACGGCACTTATCCCAATGATATTTATTACGTGTTCTGTGTGCAGGAGGAACTGGGATGCCGCGGATCAAAAGCAGCGGCAGAGAGGATTCAGCCGGATTACGGTATTGCGGTAGATATCACACCGGCTCATGATTACCCCTGCGACCTTGAGGGAAGCAATGCAGTAGGAGAGGGGATCGGCATCAAGATCTGCGATCCGTCCGTTGTATGTGACGAGGAGATTGTATCTGCAATGGAGGCCTGCTGTGAAGAACAGCGGATCAAATACCAGAGGGAAGTCATTGATAAGGGCGGCACAGATGCTTCCAGCATGAATCTTTCGCATTTTGGTGTCAAAGCAGGCGGTATTGTTGTCGTGACAAGATATCCGCACTCACAGAGCGCAGTTGCCTCCACGGAGGATATTGACGGAGGCGTGGATCTGATCAGCGCTTTCTCCGCCAAAAATTTCTAAATTTCTACAGGAGAAGTTGTACTATGAGTACTATCACAATACTGACAAACGGAAGTCTCCTGACCATGGATGACGGTGCCGTTCTGAAAAAAGCGGATCTCTGGATCCGGGATGGGAGAATTTTAAAAATTGTTCCCGCAGACAGAAGTAACGAGCATCCTGAAACAGCGGATATACAGGACTGCAGCGGATGTGTGATTATGCCGGGACTGATTGACTCCCACGTCCATTATGACGAGAGTTATATGGGGGAAATGTTTATCGCATCCGGTGTCACATCCGTGCGGAATATGAGAGGATATGCAGAACACGCTCTGTGGCGGGATGAGATCCTGGCCGGAAAGCGTATCGGTCCCTACATTTATTCGAGTGGTCCGGTATATGACGGGGAGGATCCGACTATTCCGGATAATGATAATGAAATTCTCCACACGGAAGAGGATGTGGAAGCGGCAATCCGATATGTGAAGGAGCACGATTTCCTCTGGATGAAAACCTATCCTTCCATCGAGCCGGAGCTTTACCGGTATCTGCTGAGACGGTGCCAGGAGGAAAATATTCCCTGCTGCGGCCATATGACAAAAAAGATGGATCATCGGTATCTGGCTGACCACGGTTATATCTGCTGCGAACATACCAGTTCCCTTCCATCCGACCCGGAAGTGATCCGGTATCTGGCCGAGACCGGTATGTGGCTGTGTCCCACCCACGTTGTCTGTGAAACTCTTCCGGACTATGTGTGGAACGGCAAACAGCTTCAAGAAGTCACACATTATATGGATCTTCCCGAATGTATCCGCACCCGATGGGAGAATGAAAATAAAGTCATCATCGCCAGCTACCGGGAGCAGAATATTCACCCGGATTTCCAGACGATTATTGACCGGGCGGTCACATTCCTGAAATATTCCGATAAGGTAATGGCCGGTACGGACTGTCCGTATGCGGGGATTGTTCCCGGCTTTGCTCTGGCTGACGAGCTGGAACGTCTTGTCCATGTCTATGGCATGGACTGCTACAAAGCCCTGTGTGCCGCTACCTGCAGACCGGCAGAGCATATGGGGATTGAAAACCAGAAAGGCAGACTTCTGCCGGGTATGGATGCAGATCTGATTGTTCTGGAGGGCAATCCTCTGGAAGATGTTGGAAATATCCGGAAAATCCGCCGGGTATTCCAGGGAACTAGATCATGGAACAAAGAAAGCTTACAGCAGTTTCTGGCTGCTGTCAGTAAATTAAAGGAAGAGGAAATTGAGTTCATTCCCTGCAGAATGTCTTAAGAACCCAAAGAGAGGAGAACAGCTATGAAAAAAACACTTGCAATGCTGGCAATCGCCGGCATCATGACACTGGCAACTGCATTCGGCGTTTGTGCGGAGAGTGCCAAAACAGATCTTGTAATTGCGGTAGATGCGGACATCGATACTATGCATCCCACAAATTTTTCTACTACAGTAGAACTGAATGTGCTGAATCAGATCTATGACACACTGCTCTATATCAATCCGGACGGAACAGAGGATCCTCAGCCCCGTATCGCCGAGAGCTATGAGATCAGTGACGACGGCCTGGATTACACCTTCCATCTGCGTCAGGGACTGACATTCCAGGATGGCACCCCCATCACAGCAGATGACGTTGTATTCTCGATTGAGCTTTATAAGGCGTCCGAGTATCAGGGGTCCCAGATTTCCATGCTCTCCAGTGTAGAAGCTACAGATGAAAACACAGTTGTATGTCACCTGGATACTCCGTATGCTCCGTTCCTGGAAGGTATCGCATCACCCTTTATCTGCTCTAAAGCCTACTATGAGTCAGATCCGGACAGCTTTGCGACCAATCCGATCGGAAGCGGTGCCTACAAATTTGTGAGCCGTACAACCGGAAGTAATATCGTGCTGACCGCCAATGAAGATTACTACCGCGGCGCACCGGAAATCAAAGATATTACCTTTGAGGTAATTCCCAACACCGCAACAAAAGCAATCTCTCTGCAGACCGGTGAGGTTGATTTCGCTGAGATCGATTC
>CAKRNX010000111.1 GCA_934371475.1 uncultured Lachnospiraceae bacterium | reverse complement strand
GTAATAATCCAAATTTACTTGAGGTATTTTTTTGTGTCAATCTCTTGCCCTATTTAAAGTATACAGGAAGCTTTCTTAAATCCTATCTCAAAAATTCTTTTTCCTATTTTCTGTTCTGTCGCATCACGTCACATCTGCACTGCGAAGGTGCGCAGAGAAACCATAATGCCATACCCATATGCCTTCATGATGCACACCCGCAGTGGAAATACTGAACTGTTTTACCTGTTTATTTTCTTGATTTTAGCTGGTCAATGACTACAGCCAGAGTGATCAGCACACCGGAGGTAACTTCCAGAACAAACGTATTCAGACCAAACTGAGTACCTGCGTTAGTAATCAGAACCATCAGGATCGTACCAAGAATCGTACCTGTCACCGCTCCGCGGCCTCCGCTTAAGGACGCACCGCCGATAACAGCTGCTGCGATGGCATCCATCTCGTATCCCTCACCACCGGTGGGAACTGCACTGTTGATACGTGCTGCCAGCATTACGCCTGCCACGCCACAGAGAATACCACACAGGCAGTAAACCATGTAGAACATTTTTCTTACTTTGATACCACTCAGTCTTGCTACTTCCACACCGCTTCCGATTACATACAGGTTTCGTCCGAAAATTGTATATTTCAGAATAAGGAAGGCAATCACTGCCACAATAATCCAGATCAGAGCCAGGTACGGCAGTTTCCATACTGCGGAAGTACCCAGAGCTGTGAATGTCTTGTTCAGTCCGGAAATTGTTTTTGCATCGGAAATAATCTTAACTGCGCCTCGGATAATCGTCTGAGAACCCAGGGTTGCGATCATGGGAGCCACATTGAACTCATAAATAATTGCCGCATTGTAAATTCCGCAGACACCGCCGATGATGATCGCCAGAAGCACGGAAGGAAGAATACCCATTCCGGCTTTGGACTGCAGCAGCGCAATAGACATACAGGAAAGACCTGTGATAGCACCGATACTGATATCGATACCGGATGTGATGATGATGAAGGTCTCTGCAATGGCCAGCACGCCGGTAATCGAACACTGTTTCAGCAGGTTCATCAGATTATACTCTGAGAAAAAGTTTTTTGTGCCAAATACTGATACCAGAAACAGCACGACGATAATCGCAATCAGTGAAAATTCCGTTGTCTGGTAAAAATGTTTCACTCCCTTAGATGATTTCTTATTCATGAGAATGCCTCCTGCAATTTTATTCTTCAATAGATGCCGCCATCAGCACCTGTTCTTCTGTTAAATCTTTCATCTGTTCTTTGTCATAGGTCGCTGTGATTTTGCCCTGGGACATAACGATCATCCGGTCAGAAAGCCCCATCACCTCCGGCAGATAGGATGAAATCAGGATAACACCCTTGCCCTGTGCCGTCAGTTTTTCAATCAGTTTGAAGATCTCTTCCTTGGCTCCTACATCCACACCTACCGTCGGCTCGTCAAAGATCAGGATCTCCGGATCTCTGCACAGCAGTTTGGCAATAACCACCTTCTGCTGGTTTCCGCCTGAAAGATTGCAGACCAGCTGATGAATGCTGGGAGTCTTTACGTTAATCTTTTTGCTGTACTCCTCAGCTCTGTCGTTCTCTTTGTTCAGATTAATCATGCCGTGTCTGCTGATCATATCGTAGGAATTCATATTGATATTGGTCTTGATTGAAAGCGGAAGTGCCAGACCGTCTGCCCGTCTGTCCTCAGTCAGGAAACCGATGCCTTTCTCCAGCGCCATCTGCGGACTCTTGATATGAGTTTCTTTTTCCTTCAGATAAACCTTGCCTGTTTTATGTTTTTCCACACCGTAAAGAGCTCTCATGATCTCGCTGCGGCCAGCTCCCACCAGTCCGAAGAAGCCCAGGATCTCTCCTCTGTGTACGGAAAAATCAATATGCTCAAAATTTGCGCCGTCTCCGAAATCTTCTACCCGGAGCAGCTCCTCGCCCGGCTCGAAATGCTCGATATCGTAAATATCAGACATCTCTCTTCCTACCATCATAGAAACCAGACTTTCCTTTGTCACCGCTGAGATTGGCTTGGTATCCACGTAGGTACCATCCTTCAGAATTGTAACAGAATCACAGATATCCATAATCTCCTCGAGACGGTGAGATATGTAAATGACGCTTACGCCCTGACTTTTCAATTCTTTAATATACTGGAACAGTGTCTCCACTTTTTCATTTTCCAGTAATGCTGTCGGTTCATCAAAAATAACCAGTTTAATGTCTTTGTTGACAGAAATCTTACTGATCGTTACCATAGCCTGCATTGCTATGGGCAGATCCTTGATCTTGGCCAGGGGATTAACGTCCATCTTAAACTTATCTACGATCACCTGACTTTCCTCATTCATTTTCTTCCAGTCTACCGTCCCATATTTGGTCTTGGGTACTTTACCGAGGAAATAATTTTCTGCGATACTCAGATCCGGCGCAATATTCACATGCTGATAGTTAGCGAACATTCCGTGAGCCTGGGTCTCCAGTGCATCCATATCGGATACCCACTCTCCATTGTAATTCAGAGAAATTTTTCCTTTGTTTGGTTTTTCTACACCCATAATACATTTGATCAGCGTAGATTTTCCTGCACCGTTCTCGCCGACCAGTGCGCGTACTTCTCCTTTGTTGATTGTAAAGCTGACATCATTCAGAGCTGTTACACCGGGATAAAATTTACTGATATGTTCGATTTTCAAAATTGTGTTATCCACTCTTGTCTCCTCCCGAATTAACGTAAAGAGGGCTTTCCAGAACTATAAGGCTCACTCTTTATAAGGTTCACTCTTATAGAAACGGTCCGCCCTCCCGATTTTATTCTGCTATCTTCTCAGATATCAGATATTACACGGATTGCTGTATATCTCACGCTCTCGCAACCCACTGTGTAATTTATTTTGCAAGAATTGTCGGATCCAGCAGAGCCTGAGTTGCTTCATCGTCCATTTCAGATGCCAGTACTGCAGACGGAGCACAGTTAACCTGTTTTTCTGACTCCGGATTCTCACCTTCCATAACCGTTACGATTGCATTCTTCATTGCATCATAACCCTGTGTATAAGCATCCTGTACGATGATGCAGTCCAGAACGCCGTCTTTCAGAGCCTGGATCTCAGTCGCATCAGAGTCAACGCCTACGATAGCAACTTTATCTGTGATACCAGCTGTCTGAGCTGCCAGAACAGCGCCGTCGCCGGAGATGTTGTTTCCGCCGTAGATACCGATCAGCTCATCGCCGAATGTGGAGATCTGGTTCTCAACGTTGGACTGTGCCTGCTCAAGGTCATTGTTGTTGAAATATGTCTCAGTGCAGGTGATGTCCGGTGCGTTCTCAGCCATATAATCTGAGAAACCTTTCATTCTCTGCTCACCGTTCGCATTTACGACAGAGTAGTTCATTGCAACAGTTCCTTTGGGCTCGATGCCTTTTTCTTCCAGGATATTCAGCATCTGCTCAGCTGCCAGTGCGCCGATGGATGCGTTTGAGCAGTAGTAGAACTGATTGTAGCAGTCTGCGTTATCTGTCACGTCTTCCTGAACCAGACCACAGTTTACAAAGTTCAGAATGATACCCTGTTCAACTGCTTCCTGTGCCTTCGGAACAGTAGCTTCAGCAACCTGTGTTGCAGTTACAATTGCGTCCGGAGCTGCAGCGATTGCTTCCTCGAATGCGGTAACGTATGCTTCTGTCTGAGACTCTTCAGCCGGTCCTGTTGTCTGCAGGTTGATAGTGATGCCATACTGTTCTTCCATATCGATTACTGCATTCTGGATACCAACACCGATGTACTGCCAGAACTCAGAAGCAGTAGAACATGACAGATAAATCACATCCAGTTCGTCCGGTGTATCAGCAAAAGCGGTGGTACCTGCCAGCATACCCGTTACCATAGTTACGCTTAATAATGCACTCACAAGTTTCTTTTTCATTTTAAATACCTCCTTAAAATAATAAATGTTTACCCCCTGCTTCTGGCTGAAGCAGCTCCCTTCGCCGGGATTACCCCCTGGAACATCTATGGTTTTATGTAACCGGTTCCATGTGGCAATATTAACATTATTTCTCAATACTGTCAATCTTGTTTGTGCATTTCTTTTATCTTTGTTGGCATTCTACAATTTATTTTAGTTATTTTTATGCATTTTTCCAATGGTTTTGTCAGATTTTTAACTCTTATGTCTCTCCCGTTTTTTATACTTTTCATACAGAGAAGAAAACCGTTCCCACATTTCCCATATCTGTTTTCCTGTATTTAGAATTATTTCGTCATACGTTTTAACCTTACCTGCATTTCAGGAATATCCCGTCAGGATTACAGGGATCGGAGTCACCTTACATCTGTTCAAGAATGCCGTGGCAGTCTGGAAAGCCCCGGGAACACATCCCTGTATTTGCGTAAAGCGGAGCCTGTTGATTATAGAAATGTCTTATTAGACAGGCCATGACTAAAAACTCGCAAAAAGTCTTTTAAAACTGTTGATTTTTGTGCAGGTCTATACTATAATGTGGCTAAATACCAATGTAGTAACATAGTGTTGTAGCAACATATATTTTATATCTCACAAGGAGGATTATTCTTATGAACAACTTTAACTGGGATTCAAGCTTTTTGGTAGACTTTGACGTAGAGACCGGCGTTTCCAAGACCGCCGAGACTACAAAACGTTATCTGTCTCAGATGAAAAATATGTACTGTGATCAGGACGCATACAACAAAATGCTGGCTGAGGGCGATCCCCTGATCTACGAGTTCCATGAGCTGGGATGCCCGGACCGTGCCGGCGATCTGGCTTTCGGTACCACCATTCTCTATCCTGGAAAAGTAGGCGACGAGTATTACTTTACAAAAGGCCACTTCCACACCATCCTGGAAACTGCCGAAGTTTACTACACTTTATCCGGCGAAGGTTATATGGTAATGGAAAATCCGGAGGGCGACTGCATTGAAATGCCTCTTTCAAAGGGACAGGCTGTCTATGTTCCCCGCAGATATGCACACCGTTCCGTCAACACCGGTAAAGATCCGCTGATTCTGTTCTATACATTTGACGGCAATGCAGGCCACGATTACGGCACCATCGAGACAAAAGGATACCATAAACTGATCGTTGAAAAGGACGGCAAGCCGGTTGTAGTAAACAATCCGCGCTGGAAAGAAGCTTAAAAGTTAAAAGCTTAAAGAAAGCAGAGAATCTATGAATACAATTATGACTGTTCAGGGGCCGGTCAGTCCCGGCAATCTGGGGTTTTGCCAGTGCCACGAGCATCTGGCTCTCAGCAAAGGCGTTTCCTTTCAGCGAAACGCCGCTCTGCTGATTGACGACATCGGCAAAAGCACCGAGGAGGCAAACAGGCTGGTTGCCGCCGGAGGCAGCGCTGTCGTAGATGCGCAGCCCGGCGGATGCAACCGGATGGAGCAGGCTCTCTTGGAGATTTCCAAGGAAAGCGGACTTCACATCGTTTCCTCCACCGGCTTCCATAAATTATGTTTTTACCCCGAGGATCACTGGATCCTTCAGATGAGTGCTGACGAGCTTTACCGCTTTTATGTGTCTGAACTGACAGAAGGCATGTATCAGAATATCGACCACAGTGCCAATCCATTCTGGTCCGGTTCTTCCTCAGAAGAAACCCCCCAGACCGGTATTCATGCCGGCATTGTAAAAATGGCTCTGGATCAGGAAAATCTGACGCCCCGCTATCTGCGGCTTTTTACCGCCGGTACCCGTGCAGCTATAGCGGCTGACGTTCCGGTTATGGTTCACATTGAAGCAGGTTCCGATCCCATCGCACTTTTCGCAGAACTGCGCCAGCTGGGACTTTCTCCCGAGCGCATGATTTTCTGTCATATGGACCGGGCAACCGATGATCTCTCCGTTCATCTGGATCTGCTCTCCCAGGGAATTTATCTGGAATACGACACAATCGGACGTTTTAAATATCACAGTGATCTGCGGGAAATTGAAATTTTCCGCACAATGCTCAATGCCAGATATGAAAATCAGCTGCTCTTCTCTCTGGATACCACCAGCGCACGTCTGAAGGCATATGATCCTTCTGCCGTGGGACTTGACTATCTTCTGACTACTTTTGTTCCGCTGATGAAAAAATACGGCATCACTGCCGAACAGATCCGGAAGATCTCGCACGATAATTTCATTCGGGTTTTTACCGGTCAGACACTTTAGAGTGTGTTTGCAAAAACATTTATTTGATTACCTCATCATTTAATTACATGGTCAAAAGTTTTTTCTTCCCACCTGTGCATGCACAATAATGGGGGAAAGGTCTTGAAGTGGATTGTGTGAATGCGGAGTATGCTGCAATCCGTGTAATCTGTGATAGGAATTTTGATATTTAATCTTTATTTTGAAAGGAATGAATATACATGAACCAGACTGAATTATTAGCACAGGTTGAAGAAAAGAAAATTGTTCCCGTCGTGAAACTCGACCGTATTGAAGATACCAAACCTCTCTGTGAGGCACTCTGCGCCGGGGGACTTCCGGTAGCCGAGATCACATTCCGTACCGCCGCCGCTGAAGAAGCTATCCGTACTGCCGCAAAAGCGTTCCCGGATATGCTGGTTGGCGCAGGAACTGTAATCAATACCGAGCAGGCCAAACGTGCTGTAGATGCCGGAGCAAAATTCCTGGTATCTCCCGGATTTTCCCGCAAAGTAACCGAGTGGGCCGTAGATAACCATATCTTGATCCTTCCCGGCGTATGCACTCCTTCCGAAGTGATGGCCGCTATGGAATATGATCTTCCGGTTGTCAAATTTTTCCCGGCAGCTCAGTACGGCGGACTGGCCACCATCAAAGCGCTGGCCGCTCCTTTCCCTTCCATGCGTTTCATGCCCACCGGTGGCGTCAATGCGGGGAATATCTGTGAATATCTGTCATTTAACAAGATCATTGCCTGCGGCGGAAGCTGGATGGTAAAAGATTCCTTTGTAAAAGACGGAGATTTCAAGAAAATCCAGGAACTGACCGCTGAGGCGGTTGCACTGGTGAAATAGGAGGCAACTGATATGAAAATTCTGATCACACCGACTTCTCTTCAGCCGGGTAAAAACGACGCAGCATTGGAACCTGTCCGCGCATTTGCCGATGAACTTGTATTCAATGCCACAGGAAAACCTCTCTCCGAGGATGATCTGATCCCGCTGCTGCAGGACTGCGACGGCTACATTGCAGGTCTTGATCATATCACAAGAAAAGTAATGGAAGCCTGCCCGAAGCTGAAGGTTATCTCCCGATACGGTGCCGGATACGACCGCGTCGATACTGCCGCTGCCAAAGAGCTTGGCATCACCGTTACCAATACACCGGGTGTCAATGCCCAGGCAGTAGGTGAACTGGCATTCGGCCTGATCCTTGCCGCCGCCAGAAAGATTCCCTACCTGAACAATGAGACTCGCGCAGGACGCTGGATCCGTTCCACTGGTATGGA
>CAKRNX010000110.1 GCA_934371475.1 uncultured Lachnospiraceae bacterium | reverse complement strand
CATCTGCATCCAGAGCGATACCGGTTACATAGCCTTCTGCCATTTCAAGGTAACGGGGACCTTTCTTTAATGTACCATACATTGTACCTACCTGAGAACGAAGTCCTTTTCCGAGATCCTCCAGTCCTGCACCTACTGCCAGACCATCCTCTGAGAATGCGGACTGGCTTCTGCCGTAAGCGATCTGCAGGAACAGCTCTCTCATAGCGGTATTGATAGCGTCACATACCAGGTCAGTGTTCAGGGCTTCCAGAACAGTCAGACCCGGCAGGATCTCTGCTGCCATAGCTGCTGAGTGGGTCATTCCGGAACATCCGATGGTCTCAACCAGAGCTTCCTGAATCACACCCTCTTTTACATTCAGGCTCAGCTTACAGGCACCCTGCTGAGGCGCACACCAGCCAATGCCGTGTGTAAAACCGGAAATATCTTTAACTTCTTTTGCCTGAACCCATTTTGCTTCTTCGGGGATCGGAGCAGCGCCATGATGAACGCCCTGTGCTACTGGGCACATTTCTTCTACTTCACGTGAATAAATCATTTTAAAACTCCTTTCAATAATTAATTGCTGACCACGATCAGACTGCACCTGACCGTTTGGATTTATTTTCTCACAAATCGACAAATTAGTCCAGTCATTTTTTGTAAAAAAGAAGAGAATAAAAGGGTGCTTTTATTTCACAGGACGCAATTTCCTGTGAAACAAAATAAAAACAGAGACGGCGTCCTCACTCTGAGAATACCGTCTCCGTCCCATGATTTTATACGATTAGCCCAACAGTCTGCGTGTATCAATATACTGGATCAGGATTTTCATTGTCTCCTCCACGCCCAGTCTGCTGCTGTTGATACACAGATCGTAATTTCTGGAATCGCCCCATTTGATGGGACAATGGCTGTTATGATAGCTCTTCCTGCGCCGATCCTTCTCATGGATGAACTCTTCTGCATCTTCTGCATCTTTATGATACAGCTCCATGATACGCTCAATCTTGCTGTCCATATCTCCCAGAACAAAGATAGAAATCAGCCCGTCTCTGCCTCTGAGCACCGTCTCTGAACAGCGTCCTACTACCACAAAGGACTCTCCCGTATCTGCTTTCTCCTTCAGAAAATTGAACTGAAGCTGCGCCACGTTCTCCGCCGGGGAATTGCTCATTCCTCTTACGGTACGGGACAGCACCTTGCTGCGCTTCGTCTCATCAAAACCTCTCAGCACACTCGGATCCATTCCCTTTGACCTGGCTACTTCATCCAGCAGATTGTGGTCATACAATGGCAGATTGTAATGTTCTGCCAGTTTCTCTGCAATCTCGTGTCCTGCGCTTCCAAACTCACGTCCAATAGAAATCATCATCTGTTTCATGGCAAATCCCCCTTTTTATAAGTATCTTGCGTATATCATCACCATGGATATGATAACTACTATTATAGTCGCAGGAGCCATTGCTTTGCAATACTTTCCCCATTTAATAATATGACCTTCTTTTGCTGCGGTAGCGATACCGACAACGTTCGCAGATGCACCAATCGGTGTAGCACTTCCTCCGATGTCAGTTCCCATAGCCAGGGTCCATGCCAGAATGGAAAGGTTCACGCCCTGAGCTGCTGCCAGGTCATTGATCACAGGGATCATTGTTGCCGCAAAAGGAATATTATCAACAAATGCGCTGGCAACTGCTGACAGCCAGATAATGATGGCTACCATAACCACTAAGTTTCCACCACAGATATTACCGATCACGCCCGCAAGAACATTCAGAATACCTGTCTTCTCCAGACCGCCTACTACTACGAACAGACCCACAAAAAACAGCAGTGTTTTGTAATCCACTTTCTTCAGCAGTGTAATGGCCTCTTTTCCGGCTGCAATCAGAGTCAGCGCAGCAATGAAGACACCGATGAAAGAAACCGTCAGACCCGTCTGTGCATGAGTGATCAGCAGAACAACAGCGATCAGAAAGATCACGCTGCTCACTGCAAATCCTTTTTTGTCTGTAATTGCCTCAGAGGGCTTCGGGAATGTAGACGGATCTACCTTCTGTGATGCATCCTTGATGAGCTCTTTGCGGAAAATGCAGTAAAAATAGATAATGACTGCCACCAGTGAAACAACTGCAATCAGTCCTGTATTTGTGATGAAATCTGCGAAAGAATATCCCAGTGAAGTACCAATGATAATGTTAGGCGGATCTCCGCACATCGTTGCTGATCCGCCCAGGTTTGCGCAGAAAATCTCCGACAAAATCATGGGAACCGGTTCAAATTTCAAAAGCTGAGACAGTTCGATCGTAACAGCTGCCAGGAACAGAATAACGGTGATACTGTCGATAAACATAGCCAGGCCGAAGGACAGTACCATAAATGTGATGAAAATCGGAATTACCTGATATTTTACCAGACCGGCAATCCGCATGCAGAGCCAGCGGAAAAATCCGACTCTCGCCATTCCCTCTACCATAATCATCATTCCGGCGATAAAAATAATGGTCTCCCAGTTAATTCCTGTTGAAACTTCGCCTGCTTCTCCGGCCGAATACCAGAAACTGGGGCTAAAAATACTCTGTACATTTAATACTTCTATTGCCGCATTAAGACTGTGCATACCCAGCCCAAATACCAGCAACAGTGTCAGGACCGCGCAACCAAGGGTTACTACATGCCGCTCCCAGACTTCAGCAATGATCAGAATGAACATTGCAAGAAAAATTACTACTGCTAAAATCTGTGCAATCATTTTCCATTTCCTCTTTTTCTTTTTGTCATACTTGACTTAGTGCTTTTGATGCTCTGATGTTTCCATTTACCACATCCTGCCGCATCTCATTTTTCTCTATTTTTCATTGTTGCTGCCATGTCTTTCAAACCACAGCAAACTGATCACCGTAGCGACCACAATACCTGTCAGGAAAAATGCAAGAATATCCATTGCTAACATACAAGACTACTCCCTTCTTTTTACGGCAGTATTTCCTGCAGCGGCAGTAAAATACTGCCTTTTTGGACATACTTAAAGAAACCCCCTGTATTTTCTACACGGGTAAATCCTGTTTTACAGGTATCTGTCCTTCTCTCCATCCTTTCGGTGGATAAATCGGACAACAGCATTCTGACGGTCTGTACTTACCTCCGTCAGCTCTCTGCTCTGGTCTGCATAATAACTGAATAGTCCCGGCTGAAATACCGGTATTATGAAAGACTCGCCCAGTTCCACACTGCAGCCTTCCCGCATCCGCTGCTGCTGATTCAGAAACTCTGAAATATTTCTGAGACCGGCCAGTTCCTCAGAAACCAGCTGCTCGTGCTGGGAAATTGTGACACATGAAAAATATCCTGAGATCAGATAATCAGACGCTTTGGAACAGACTGCCGCCTCAACCTGAATATTCACCAGATAAATACCGGAAAATATCAGCGACATTACCATGAGTATACATAGTTGCCTTGTTTTCTTCACGTTTCTGCTCACCTGATCTCACCTCGCATGTTATCATAACAGATGATTTTAAATTTTTCAATTGGAATATTAAATTTTAGTGATATCTTTAAAAACATATGATAAAATATTTTCCACACTAAGCAATTTGGAGAAAATGAGAAATTATGATCAAACATATTTATGAATTTAAAACAGAAATCCCTGCCACAGCACTCGTCGGGCAGGGACTGGACCCGCAAAACTGTATTTTCTTCGATATTGAAACTACCGGCTTTCGCGCCGCCTCTTCCCACCTCTACCTGATCGGAGCTGCCGTCCTCAAATATCCACCGGCAGAGGACTTTTCCTGCTGGGAAATTACACAGTGGCTGGGGGAACTGCCCCTACAGGAGGCGGAGCTGCTGCGTGCATTTGCTGTCTTTCTGGAACCGTATCAGACAATCCTGCATTTTAATGGTGCCAGATTTGACATTCCCTATCTGGAAGAAAAATATGAGGCATACCAGCTGCCTTCTCCTTTTTCCGGCAGGCGATCCGTCGATCTGTATCAGGACTTCCGTCCACTTAAACAGCTGCTTGGACTCACACATATGAACCAGAAATCTCTGGAACTGTTCCTGGGACTGAACCGCGATGACCAGTACGACGGCGGAAGGCTGATCCCGATATACCGCAAATACGTCCAGACCCTGAATCCCAAACTTCTGGATCTACTTCTGCTGCACAACCGCGAGGATGTATCCGGCATGCTGTCACTGACCTCTCTGTACAGCTATCTTGCCTTTCTTCACTCCTTCATTACCCCTGATCCCGAATGTAATAATGGATGCCCCCCGGCTGCTATCCCGATTGTCGAGGCCAAACTGATTACCGGCAGCAGCGGCTCACTGGATTTGCTTTTGTCCTTTGCGCTGCCCTGCTCCGTACCTGTTCCATTCTCCTCACTCACCAGCTACGGGTATCTCTCCCTCCAGGACGATACCGGCAGACTTCTGGTCCCTGTTCTCCAGGATACGCTGTACTACTTTTTCCCAAATTACCGGGATTACTACTATCTGCCGGAAGAAGACCAGGCGATCCACAAAAGTGTAGCAGCCTACGTTGATAAGGATCACCGGCGGCAGGCCACTGCCAAAACATGCTACATTCATCAGGCAGGCGCATTCCTTCCGCAGCCCAAGGACATGTTTACTCCGGCGCTGCACCGCAGTTTTCAGGATCACCGCTCCTGGTTTGCGCTTAGTGAGGAATGGCTGCATGACAGAGCACAGCTTGGTGCTTATCTTTGTATGCTGCTGCAGGATCTCTATACGTGATACACGTAAACAGTTTCCCCTTTACCGCATGGCATCATGGTATGCCCGGAGGGTATTTCCTCTTTTTGCCATGTGGCATACTGGTATGCCCGAAGGGTGTTTCCTCTTTTTTGCCATGTGGCATGTTGGTACACCCGGAGGGTGTTTCCTCTTCTCTGCAAAAAAGAACAGACCATATGGTCTGCTCTTTTTATGTGTCATCATTTATCTTTGCCTGTTTTATGATTATTCTTCAGAAGCTGCGTCCTCTGCCTCTTCAGCAGGAGCTGCACTTTCCAGGGCTTTCATGCTCAGGCTGATCTTTCTGTCAGCTTCGTTGAAATCTACAACCTTGGCTGTGATCTCCTGTCCAACCTTCAGTACATCAGCGGGCTTGTCCACATGATCATGAGAGATCTGTGATACATGAAGCAGTGCGTCAACGCCCGGCTCCAGCTCTACAAATGCACCAAAATCAGTCATACGTGCAACTTTACCGGGTACTACATTGCCTGCCGCAAACTTCTCAGCTGCGTTCAGCCACGGATTCTGCTCCGGGAACTTCAGGCTCAGTGCAATCTTCTCACCGCTGATGTCTTTGATCAGAACAGTAACTTTCTCGCCTACCTTAAATACTTTCTTCGGATTCTCTACATGTCCCCAAGACATCTCTGAAATATGAAGAAGTCCGTCTGCTCCGCCCAGATCGATGAATGCACCGAAATCCGTTACGTTCTTTACAACACCCTCTACCGTATCGCCGATATTGATGCGCTCAAACAGAGCTTTCTGCATCTCAGCTTTCTTAGCAACCAGCAGCTGCTTGCGATCACCGATAATTCTGCGTCTTCTGGGATTAAACTCTGTAATCACGAACTCAATCTCCTGACCTGCATATTTGTCCAGGTTCTTCTCATAAGTATCAGACACCAGACTGGCCGGGATAAATACGCGTGCCTCGTCAACCAGTACGCTTAAACCACCTGCAAGAACCTGTACAACCGGTGCCTTGAGCACTTCCTGGTTGTTAAATGCTTCTTCCAGTCTCTTGTTGCCTTTTTCTGCTGCCAGTCTCTTGTAGGTAAGAAGGATCTGTCCCTCTCCGTCATTGACTTTCAGCACTTTTGCTTCCATTGTATCATTGACATGTACCAGTTCACGAAGGTCAACGTTGGAATCGTTTGTATATTCGCTTCTGGTGATGATACCGTCTGCCTTGCATCCGATATTCAGAATGATTTCGTCTTCTTTTACATCGATGACTGTACCTTCAACTACCTCTCCATTATGAATTGTTTTAAATGATTCTTCCAGCATTTGTTCAAAACTTAACTCCGACATTGTTTTGAAACCTCCTCAATCAAATTATTTGGGGTCGATGCCCCTGCTGTAATACCTACGCAACCCCTGGATGGCAATAGCCGAATATCCAAATCAACGAGTGTCTGTATATAGTATGTATTTGAACATTCCTTTTTGCATATTTCAAATAGCTTCTGTGTGTTCGAACTATGTTTCCCGCCGATGACTATCACAGCGTCTGCCCTGGAGGCAAGCGCCTTAGCTTCTGTCTGCCGCTCTTCCGTTGCATTACATATAGTATTCAAAATATCAGGATTATCATATCGCATTTCTGAAATAATTTCAACTAATTTATCAAATTTCTTGTAATTAAATGTCGTCTGACTGACTATACAGAGCGGTTTTCGCGAATCTGTCCGGTAATTGCGGGCTTCTTCTTCTGTCTCAATCACTGTCACCGGCCCTGAAGCCCAGCCGCAGATCCCCTCCACTTCCGGATGGTCGGCATTTCCGATAATCACAATCTCATATCCCTCGCTGCTCTTCTTCTCCACAATCCGATGGATCTTTTTTACGAAAGGACAGGTTGCATCCACCAGCTTAAGTCCCTGGCACTCGATCTGCTCATAAATGCGCCGCGGCACTCCATGAGACCGGATAATCACAGTTCCCTCTGTCAGCTCTGCCAGCTCACTCTCCCCGTTAATCACACGCACACCCTTCTGCTCCAGATCTTTTACCACTTCCTCATTGTGGATGATCGGTCCATACGTATAGATGGGGCCGTCTCCCTTCTCCGCCTGCTCATAAACTGTATCCACCGCCCGGTGTACGCCGAAGCAAAAGCCTGCTGTCTTGGCCACAATCACTTCCATGCATCTGCTCCCTCTGCTCTTTTCTCCTCTGTCAGCCGGATAATGTATTCCACTACCTGATCAATGGACATATCGGAAGTGTCCACCAGCACAGCGTCCTCCGCCTGCACCAGCGGTGAAGTCTCCCGATGAGTGTCCCGGTAATCTCTGTCCCTGATCTCCTCACTGATCTCCCCGAGCGTACATTTTATGCCCTTCTGCGTCTGTTCCAGATATCTGCGCCTTGCCCTCTCCTCAATACTGGCCGTCAGGAAAATCTTCAGCTGAGCGTCCGGCAAAATCTGTGTACCGATATCCCGTCCATCCATCAGAACATCATGCTCCTGTGCCATCGTGCGCTGCATCCAAAGCAGTTTTGCACGCACCTGCGGCCTGGCAGAAGAAATACTGGCCATCTTGCTGACCTCCTCCGTGCGGATCTGCCCGGTTACGTTTTCTCCGTTAAGCAGCATCTGCTGCTCACCATCCCGATACGCAATTTCCACGCTAATTTCCGCCAGTGCCTGCTCCAGCTGTGCATCATCCGCGCAGTCCGTTCCTCTGCGCATCAGTCCCA
>CAKRNX010000109.1 GCA_934371475.1 uncultured Lachnospiraceae bacterium | reverse complement strand
ACCCAGGTGCCAGCGAAGTAAATCAGCTGAACCGAATCAAACTGATGCTCTCTACCGCGCAGAAGAACCTGCATAAAACCCAGGACGAAAAAAACGCATAAAAGTGAATCAAAAATACCCTCTATACTGACCGGGCAGATATCCTTGACAGTATAGAGGGTATTCGTTTAGAAATTTTACGACAAAAGCTGTCGGATCTTGGCGCTGACGACATCAAACGCCACATCATTCATGCCGCTGTTGATCACCAGATCAGCAATGGCCTTTGTAGGTTCCACATACAGATAATGCATCGGTTTCACCGTAGTCAGATACTGGACAACAATATTGTCCAGATCCCGCCCCCGCTCTTTCACATCCCGTACAATCCGTCGGATAATCCGCTCATCTGCATCTGCCTCTACAAAAATCTTAATATCAATCAGTTCCCTGACTCTCGGATCCGCCAGAAGAAGAATGCCTTCCACCAGAATGATCTGTCTGGGCTCAATATGGACCGTTCTGTCGGAGCGGTTGTGCTTTGTATAATCATACACCGGACAGTCAACAGCTTCTCCTCTTTTCAGTTTTTTCAAATGTTCCACCATCAGATCTGTCTCAAGAGAATCCGGATGATCATAGTTGACTTTTTTCCTCTCCTCAAAAGATACGCCATCCTGCCGGCGGTAATAGTTATCGTGATAAACCACTGCCACCTCATCCCCGAACGCTTTCTTCAGACGATTGGTAAAGGTAGACTTTCCGGAACCGGTTCCCCCGGCAATCCCAATAACAACAGTCCCCATATCCGTACTTCCTTTCTCTTTCCGGAACACATTTTAAAAAACTTTTCATAAGCTGCAGGCTCTAGAGTGTGTTTGAAAAAACATTTCCGCGATCTGCAAGCCCCGCTTTACGGTATATTTTGTCCTTATTCGGTTGACGTAGCCTCGCTACGCCGCCCTCATTCGGGCAAAATCTCCCACAAACTGGAACTCGCAGCTCACAAAAAGCCCTTTTCAAACACGCTCTAGTTTTTAAAGCTGTGAATCGGAGCCGGGATCCTTCCCTTTCTGGATACAAATGCATCACAGGCGAACTGATTGACCGGCATGATAGGTGCATGTCCCAGAAGGCCGCCAAACTCTACCGTTTCCCCTACATCTTTGCCGATAACCGGGATCAGACGTACAGCCGTTGTCTTCTGGTTGACCATTCCGATCGCCATCTCATCCGCAATAATACCGGACAAAGTAGATGCTTTTGTTGTTCCCGGAACTGCAATCATATCAAGTCCCACAGAGCAGACACAGGTCATAGCTTCCAGTTTCTCCAGCGTCAGAGCACCGGCCTCCACCGCATTAATCATTCCCTGATCTTCACTGACCGGAATGAACGCGCCGCTGAGCCCTCCCACATAGGAAGAAGCCATTACACCGCCCTTTTTTACCTGATCATTCAACAGCGCCAGAGCCGCCGTCGTCCCGGGTGCTCCTGCATGTTCCAGACCGATCTCACAGAGAATATCGGCCACGCTGTCTCCGATGGCCGGTGTCGGCGCCAGAGACAGATCAATAATACCAAACGGAACATTCAGCCGTCTGGAAGCCTCCTGTGCCACCAGCTGACCGACTCTTGTAATCTTAAAAGCTGTCTTTTTGATTGTCTCACACAGTATCTCAAATCCCTGCCCGCGCACCTGTTCCAGAGCCGTCTTGACTACACCGGGACCGCTGACTCCCACATTGATTACCGCATCGCCCTCTGTCACACCATGGAACGCACCCGCCATAAACGGATTATCATCCGGTGCATTGCAAAATACTACAAGTTTTGCACATCCAAGAGAATCCTGTTCCTTTGTCAGCTCCGCTGCCTGGAGAATAATCTCTCCCATCAGACGAACCGCATCCATATCAATACCGCACTTGGTAGATCCCACATTCACAGAGCTGCAGACTCTCTCCGTTACTGCCAGCGCCTCCGGGATTGCCCGGATCAGCAGTTCATCGCTCGCTGTCATCCCCTTGGATACCAGCGCGGAAAATCCTCCAATAAAATTGACACCTACTTCTTTGGCCGCCTGATCCATGGTGCGGGCGATGGTTACATAATCTTCCGGTGACTTGCAGGCGCTGCCGCCAACCAGTGCAATCGGTGTCACGGAAATACGTTTATTCACAATCGGAATCCCGTATTCTTTCTCAATATCCTGTCCCACAGATACCAGATTGTGCGCCATGGATGTGATCTTTTCGTAGATATTTTTATTCAGTTTATCCAGATCCGAATCAATACAGTCCAGAAGGCTGATGCCCATCGTAATCGTGCGGACATCCAGATTTTCCTTGGTAATCATCTTGATCGTTTCTGTCGCTTCTGTCATATTAATCATAGTCGGTCTCCTTAAATACGGTGCATGGTATTGAAAATGTCTTCATGCATACAGCGGATACTCAGCCCCATGCTGCGGCCCAGCTCATCCATCTCGTCTGCGATGGTCACTGCATCCTCCACGGCGGCTGTCGCATCTGTCACCATCATCATGTTAAAATATCCGTTTACAATAGTCTGAGAAATATCCAGAATATTAATATTATGGTCTGCCAGATATGTGCAGACCTTTGCAATGATACCAACTGTATCCTGTCCGACTACAGTAATGATTGTTTTTTTCATAAGATATCCTCCTTATTCATAAAGCGATCAGGGGCAGTGCCTGATCGCGTTTTGCCACCTGTATTGGAAAATCATCTGCCCTGTATGGATTTTCACCCATAGTTATCTCTGCACACACTGTCGCATAGGCAAGCGCTTCATAGTTGTTCTCCTTGCTGAGATGTCCCAGTATAATTGCCTTCAGATTGTCATGAAGAATCTGACACAGCAGACGCCCCGCATGATCATTGGACAGATGTCCGAACCTGCCCAGAATACGCTGCTTTAACGGATAGGGGTACGCTCCCACCTGAAGCATATTAATATCATGGTTGGCCTCCAGCAGAATGCCGTCCAGCCCCTTCAGATAACTTACGGTATAATCGCTGTAACAGCCCATATCTGTCGCCACCGCTACCGCCTTTCCATTATTTTGCAGACGGTATGCCACAGGCTCCGCTGCATCATGAGAAATAGAGAACGGAGAAATATCCAGATCTCCCACAGTAAACGGATGATCCGCCTCAATCTCATGGTACAGGCTCCCGTCAATTTTTCCCAGGCCCGAACAGTCTCTGATCGCCTCGATCGTACCGTGGGTCCCGTAAATCGGCAGCCCGTATTTGCGGCTGAGCACTCCCAGCCCCTTGATATGGTCAGAATGTTCGTGCGTGATCAGGATCCCGTCCAACTCCTCCGGCTTTCGGTCTATCCCATGCAGCCCCTCTGTGATTTTTTTTCCGCTGATACCGGCATCCACCAGCACTCCGGAATGATCAGAGCCAACGTAAATACAGTTTCCGCTGCTCCCGCTGGCTATACTACAAAAATCCATGTGTATTCAGTCCTTTATCTATTTGCTCATATGTATTTTCCATATTATCACTGCTGTTGTCAACTGTAAAATGACAATGTTCCCGAAAATAAGCATCCGGTTTCTGATTCTGTATCATATGAGTAATCTTTTCATCGGAATAACCGCGATCCTTCTGCAGACGGTAGCGTCGGACTTTTTCTTCCGTATAAATATACCAGACCTCATCGCAGATCTCATCATAATGTTCTTCCAGAAGAAGAGCTGCCTCAATCACAATCAGCTGTCCCGGATCATTTTCACGAATGCGGAGGATCTCATTCTGCACCCATTTCTTTACTGCTGGATGGACAATCGCATTCAGCTTTCCCAGCATATGGCCATCGGAAAACACAATTCCGGCGATCTTTTTCCGGTCAAACGTTCCGTCCGGAAAAAGAAATGCATCGCCAAACATCACACGCATCGGCTCATAGCAGGCACCGCCCGGCTCCTGCAGAATCCTCGCCACATCATCGCACAGGATCAGTCTGGCACCATACCATTTTTCCAGATAGGAAAGCACCGTACTCTTTCCTGCGCCCACGCCGCCCGTGATCCCCAGTATTGTCTTTTTATTTTGCATCATACCAGCTGTACCCCGTATGCATATCAATTTCCAGCGGAACAGCCAGTCCGGCTGCCCCCGTCATTTCCTCCCCTAAAATCTTTTTTACCTGTTCCAGCTCATTCTCTCTCGCCTCAATCAACAGCTCATCGTGGATCTGAAGCACCAGCCTAGACTGCAGTTTTTCTTCCCGCAGTCTCGCATCCACACGCACCATGGCAATCTTGATAATATCTGCCGCTGTTCCCTGTATCGGTGCATTCATCGCCACACGTTCACCGAAAGATCTCTGCATGAAATTACTGGATTTCAATTCCGGCATAGGTCTTCTCCTGCCAAAAAGCGTCACCGCATACCCCTTTTCTTTTGCATTTTTTACTGACCCGTCCAGAAAATTTTTGATCCCCGGATATGTCTTAAAATACTGCTCAATATACTGCTGCGCTTCTTTTCTTGTAATGCTCAGATCCTGGCTGAGACCAAATGAGCTGATCCCGTACACAATGCCGAAATTGACCGCCTTGGCATTCCTTCTTTCCAGAGCAGTTACCTGATCCAACGGCACATGAAACACCTGTGAGGCTGTGATGGCGTGAATATCCTGTGCTTCCCGGTAGGCATTGATCAGCTGCTGGTCTCCCGACATATGCGCCAGCACGCGCAGCTCAATCTGGGAATAATCAGCATCCACAAACACGCATCCTTCCCTCGGCACAAATACCTTCCGCAGCTGACGCCCCAGCTCTGTGCGAACAGGAATATTCTGCAAATTGGGGTCTGCACTGCTGATCCTGCCGGTAGCCGTGATCGTCTGGTTAAATTTGCTGTGAATCCGTCCGTCTGCTCCGATAAAGGCAGCCAGCCCGTCCGCATATGTGGATTTCAGCTTTGTCAGCTGTCGGTATTCCAGAATCATAGATACTAATGGATACTCCGGCGCCAGTTTTTCCAGCACATCCGCTGCTGTAGAATAGCCGGTCTTTGTCTTTTTCCCATACGGCATCTGCAGTTTTTCAAACAGAAGCACGCCAAGCTGCTTGGGAGAATTGATATTAAATGTCTCTCCTGCCAGTTCATAGATTTCCTGCTCCAGCTGTCCGATCCGGCTCTCAAGCCGGATCCCGTACTCTCTCAGCTCATCCGCCTTTACAAGAACGCCCTCTCTTTCCATATGGTAAAGCGCAAACAGAAGCGGCATTTCTACTTCATCGAAAAGACGGCCCATCTGTTCCTGCTCAAGTCTTTCGCGCATCGGCCTGTACGCCTCCAACGCGGCGGCTGCCTGGAAACAGGCGTATTTTGCCACTATCTCCATATGTTCTTCTGTCATCTGTATACAGGTCTTTTTGCCCAGCAGTTCCTCTCTGGCCGGATAGTTTTTCTGGCAGAAATCCCTCGCAATACCGTCATACAGATACTCATTTTTCAGTGGATTCAGCAGATAAGCGCCGATTGCCGCGTCAAAACAGCGGCTCTGCATCCTGTCTGTGTTTTCTTCATCCAGAAACTGCAGCTGTTCTTTCAGATTAAGGAAACACAGAAGAGGACTACATTCCTGCATTTCTTTCAGCTTATCCTTCAGATATTCCTCTGTCACAAATCCCTGCACAGGCACATAGCCGGCTCCCCCGGAAAGTCCTGCAACAGCTGTCCCCAAAAGACGGCCCTCCTCATGAATCAGCTGTATTCCCACCGCTTCCAGTTTCATCGCCTCCGCAAAAAAACTTTCTGCCTCCGCCAAGCTGTCAATCAAAGAAATATTTAGCTCCCCACCATCCTCTGCATCCTGTGTTTCAAACCGTGACAGCATATTTTTAAATTCCAGGCGTCTGCACAGCTCCAGAGCCTGAGACGTATAGAGATTGCCAATCTCTGCTTTTTCAAGCTCCAGATGAAACGGTGCATTCCGGTCAATCGCAGCCAGTTTCTTGCTCAGCTTTGCCAGATCATAATGCTCTTTCAGAGATTCCCTGGCTTTGTTCGGCTTGATTTCCTCCACATGTTCATACGCATTCTCAATGCTGCCGTACTGTCCGATAATCTTGGCTGCTGTCTTCTCTCCCACACCTGGAATACCGGGGATATTATCAGATGTATCTCCCATCAACGCTTTCAGATCTATTATCTGTGTCGGTGTTACCTGATAATGTTCCAGCACATCGTTCGTATGATAATCCTCGATCTCTGTCCCTGTCCGTTTTGTCTTGGGAATCCTGATGCATGTATGGTCTGAAGCAAGCTGCAGCAGATCCCTGTCGCCTGAAATCACAGAGACTTCCAGCCCCTGCTCCTCCATCTGTTTTGACACAGTGCCCAGCAGGTCATCTGCCTCATATCCTTCCATCATCATCAGCGGAACACCCATTGCTGTCAGCATTTCTTTCATCAGAGGCACCTGCTCCCGCAGTTCCTCCGGCATAGGCTTGCGGGTGCCCTTATATTCCGCATACATTTTATGGCGGAATGTAGGTGCTTTCAGATCAAACGCCACCGCCAGATACTCCGCCTTTTCCTCATCCAATATTTTAAACATAATATTAAGAAAGCCGTAAACAGCATTCGTATGCAGTCCTTCTCCGTTTGTCAGATCCGGGATCCCGTAAAAAGCCCGGTTCAGAATACTGTGTCCGTCAATCAGCACAATTTTTTCCCTGTTCATATCCATCTCCTGTTTTATGTGTAAGAATACCTGGAAATCTGCATCCTGTTCCACTCAATACAAAATCATTGTTTTCCGGTCAGCACTACCACTGTTCATGTTTCTGTCTCCTGCATCCATCCGGACGGCATCTGTTCAATATACTCCTCCGTTACCCTCTGGAACTCGCAGCCAGGCAGTCCGGTATTGTATTCACCAGACGCCGATACCTCCGTCTCATTCTCTGCTATGCTCTCTCTGACATCACGGTCTTCCGTCTCATCCGGCTGTGCGCCCCGGATCCCCGGATCTCTGTGAAGCGGCGATCGGCCATAAATCACACGGTAAATCGTAGTTCCCTCGCTGCCCTCTTCTCCCAGCATCTCAATGCCGGTAATGACTGTAAACAGAAGCAACAGCTCCGCCAGTATAATTGCCGCCAAACGAAAAAGGCGATATGCCTTTCTCACATGAAGATATCGCCTGGAATTTCTGATATTCTGTTTCAGCTCCTCATCAAAATTATCCTTTTCTGTTTTCTGCGTGTCCTCAATATCCTCCAGCGCCTCATAGATGATGAAATAAATTTCCAGCTCATCATAGCAGTCCGGACATCCGTCCACATGATCAAGAAAGCGCTCCAGTTCCCGGTCAGACAGTTGCTTTTTCAGATAAGGTTTTACCAGTTGCTGCGCTTCTATACATTTCATTGATAAATTCTCCTTACATGCTCATCTGAAACCTCTGACCAAATGATACTGATTACTGTATGTTTCCACTCC
>CAKRNX010000108.1 GCA_934371475.1 uncultured Lachnospiraceae bacterium | reverse complement strand
GTAGGTACGATTGCAGCCGGTGTGGCCAAAGCAGGCGCGCAGGTCATCCTGATCTCCGGATATGACGGAGGCACCGGTGCGGCACCGATGAGTTCTATCCACAATGCGGGACTTCCCTGGGAACTTGGACTGGCAGAGACGCATCAGACGCTGATTATGAATGGCCTGAGAAACAAGGTACGGATTGAGACGGACGGTAAGCTGATGAGTGGTCGTGATGTAGCGATTGCAGCACTGCTGGGTGCAGAAGAATTTGGCTTTGCGACTGCGCCGCTTGTAACGATGGGATGCGTCATGATGAGAGTCTGCAACCAGGATACGTGTCCGGTCGGTGTTGCCACACAGAATCCGGAGCTGCGCAAGAGATTCCGCGGCAAACCGGAGTATGTAGTGAACTTTATGCGGTTTATTGCGCAGGAGCTGCGGGAATATATGGCAAAACTTGGATTCCGCACACTGAATGAGATGGTGGGACGGAGCGATCTGCTCAAGAAAAAAGAAGTAATGGAAAATACCAGAGGATATAAGATTGACCTGGGCAATATCCTGAACAATCCGTATGCAAAAAAAGGAGCCAGTGTTACCTTTGATCCGAAGCAGGCTTATGATTTTCAGCTGGAAAAGACGATGGACGAGAGAGTGTTCTTTAAAAAGCTGCTTCCGTATCTGGAAAAAGGTCAGAAGAGAAGTCTGGAGATTGAGGTGAAGAATACAGACCGGGCGCTGGGTACGATCTTCGGATCTGAGATCACAAAGAAATATCCGGAAGGTCTGGAAGAAGACAGCTATCTGGTAAAGTGTAAAGGTGCAGGCGGACAGAGTTTTGGTGCATTCATTCCGAGAGGACTGACGCTGGAACTGATAGGAGACAGCAATGATTACTTCGGAAAAGGTCTCTCCGGCGGCAAATTGATTGTGTATCCGCCCAAGGGCATTCAGTTTAAACAGGATGAAAATATTATTATCGGAAACGTGGCGCTGTACGGAGCTACCAGCGGTAAGGCCTATATTAACGGTGTGGCCGGCGAGCGATTCTGCGTAAGAAACTCCGGAGCGATAGCTGTTGTGGAAGGCTGCGGCGATCATGGCTGCGAATATATGACAGGCGGACGGGTTGTCGTGCTTGGAAAGACCGGGAAAAACTTCGCCGCAGGTATGAGCGGCGGCGTGGCCTATGTGCTGGATGAACATAATGATCTGTACACCAAGCTGAACAAAAATATGGTTTCTATTGAAAAAATGACCTCCAAATATGATGTGCTGGAGCTGAAGGAAATGGTACAGGATCACGTATCCTACACCAATTCCGAGAAAGGAAAAATGATCCTGGAGAACTTTGAGGAGTATCTGCCCAAGTTCAAGAAGATCATTCCCCATGAGTACAAGCGAATGCTGATGACAATCGTCCAGATGGAAGAAAAAGGACTCAGCAGCGAGCAGGCACAGATTGAAGCGTTTTACGCAAATGCAAATAAATAGGAGGCGGAAACATGGGAAAACCAACTGGATTTTTAGAGTATCAGCGCGAAGAGAGCACAGAAATCGCGCCCAAAGAACGTATTAAAAATTTTAATGAATTTCATATTCCGCTTCCTCTGGAAAAACAGAGGGAGCAGGGAGCCAGATGTATGGCCTGCGGAGTTCCCTTCTGTCAGGCAGGCGTGATGATTGCCGGTATGGCATCAGGATGCCCGCTCAACAACCTGGTTCCCGAGTGGAATGATCTGGTATATCTGGGCAACTGGGAGATGGCCTACAAGCGTCTGACCAAGACGAACTGTTTTCCGGAGTTCACATCCAGAGTCTGCCCGGCTCTGTGTGAGAAAGCTTGTACCTGCAACCTGAACGGAGATCCGGTATCGACCAAAGAGGATGAGCGGGCAATCATCGAAAATGCGTTTGCCACAGGACTGGTACAGCCCAATCCGCCGGAAGTGCGCACCGGCAAGCGTGTAGCAGTCGTAGGATCCGGCCCGTCCGGACTGGCAACCGCCATGCAGCTGAATAAAAGAGGTCATAAGGTCACGGTATTTGAGCGGAATGACCGGATCGGTGGTTTATTGCGCTACGGTATCCCAAATATGAAGCTGGACAAAAAAGTCATCGACCGCAGAATTGCTCTGATGGAAGCGGAAGGAGTAGAGTTTGTCACAAATGCCAACGTTGGGGAAAATGTAAAGGCCGAAGACCTGATGAAAGACTATGATGCAGTTGTGCTGGCCTGTGGTGCATCTAATCCCAGAGATATTAATGTGCCGGGCCGTGATGCGAAAGGAATCTATTTTGCCGTAGATTTTCTGAAAGCCACGACAAAGAGTCTGCTTGATTCCGGATTTGGAGATAACAAATTTATCTCCGCGAAGGACAAGCATGTGATTGTTATCGGCGGCGGTGATACGGGAAATGACTGTGTCGGCACATCGATCCGTCTGGGAGCCGCTTCTGTGACTCAGCTGGAGATGATGCCGAAGGCTCCGGATACCAGAGCGGCGAACAACCCGTGGCCGGAATGGCCCAGGATCTGCAAGACCGATTATGGTCAGCAGGAGGCAATCGCCGTATTTGGCCATGATCCCCGGATCTACACCACGACTGTGACAGAGTTTATCAAAAATAAGAAGGGTGAGGTGTGCCAGGCCAAACTGGTGCAGTTAAAGAGCCAGAAAGATGAAAATACCGGACGGATGATGATGGTTCCGGTGGAAGGCACGGAAAAGACAGTGAAAGCAGATCTGGTGCTGATCGCAGCAGGATTCCTGGGTGCACAGAAGTACGTGACTGACGCATTTAAAGTAGCACTGAGTCCGCGCACTAACGTCGATACGGCGCCCGGCAAATTTGCCACCAGCGTGCCGAGAGTCTTTACCGCAGGTGATATGCACAGAGGCCAGTCGCTGGTCGTATGGGCGATCCGCGAAGGCCGAGATGCGGCGAGAGCAGTAGACGAGTATCTGATGGGGTACACCAATCTGTAAAGAGGGATATCCGATATCCGGAGAGACAGAGAAATAAAAGAATCAAAAAAGATGAAAAGTCAGGCTTCCTGTGGGGGTCTGGCTTTTTTTCAGGCTTTTCAACAGATTAGGATAGTAGATTTTATGCTGCCACAGGAAAAACTATTGTAAAAAGCAAGTTTCTGTATTTATATTCGTGAAGATGTTTCCCAATTTTCATTGATCATTGGGAAATATTTTAGTACTATGATAAAATAGGTAAAAAATTGTGTGCAATGATTATAGGAAAAGCAAAAAAATTAAGAAAACGAGGCATATATATGAAACATACACACACATACCAGATCACCGACTGGTGTCACCATATGGTGCTGGAACATATTTCAGAGGGAGACCTGTGCATTGATGCGACAATGGGCAATGGAAATGATACCTTGTTTTTGTGTCAGCAGACGGGGCCTTCGGGAAAGGTGCTGGCTTTTGATATTCAGCAGACGGCGCTGGAATACACCAGGCAGCGCCTGGAGAATCATCTTACATTTGTCAATTATGAGTTGCACCTGACCGGTCATGAGCATATGGCGGAGTTTGTAGGCAGGGAGCAGGCAAGCTGCATCATGTTTAACCTGGGTTATCTGCCTTCGGGTGATCACAGTCTGGCGACGAGAGCGCAGACCAGTATCGCTGCCATGGAGGCAGGACTGACATTGCTGAAACCAGATGGTGTGATGAGCGTATGTATTTACAGTGGCGGCGACAGCGGATTTGCGGAGCGGGATGCAGTGCTGCCGTGGCTGAAAACGCTGGATCCTAAGCGATATCTGGTGCTGCTGACAGAATACTATAACCGCGCAAATAATCCGCCGATTCCGGCATTTATCATAAAAATATAAAAAGTAATTTGTTCATGCAGGCAGTAAGTCAAGCAGCTATGCCTGCATGAATATGTGGCAGCTGTTGCGAGTGTCAGATCCCCGCTGATTGCCTCGTGTTTCTAAATACCCTTTAGAACTGCTCCGTACCGGGTCGGATCGTAGTGGAGTCACGGATAATCAGCTCAGACTGCAGATTGATGTGCTGTGTGCTGGCGTTGGGATTCTGGATCCGGTCGATGAGCAGTTCACTCGCGGTATAGCCCATCTGATATTTTGGCGTGTTGACGGTGGTGATGGAGGGATAGCAGATCGTGGCATAGTCTACATTGTCGTAGCCAATGACCATCAGATCTTCCGGCACTCGCAGTTTCAGGAAGCGTGCGGCGTTGATGATGGCGCAGGCGTAGAGATCTGAAATAGCCAGAAATGCATCCGGGCGGCCGGGCTGGGAGAGCAGCTGCGTGGCGGTAGAAAATGCCATGCTGTAGTTGATCTCCGGCAGGTTGATGATCCACCGGGAATTGGGTCTGATGTGCGCGGCTTCCAACGCCCGCAGATATCCTTCCTGGCGAGTGAAGTTATCCTGATACTTCAGTGAGCCAGACATGAAAGCGATGCGTTTGCGGCCATGGGAAAGCAGGTGATTGACAGCGGCCATGGCCATGTTGAAGTCATCAAGGCTTACAGAGGAGACACTTTTGCTCTGGCTGTCATAGTCACAGCACTGCACAACCGGTACGAGGGAAGTGAGGGCGTGCATCAGCTGCGAGCTGACGTGGTTCAGGCAGATGACGCCGGATATTTTGGAGTTTTTGATCAGATGTTCCAGTGTCGGGAACGTGTTGCTGTTGATGTGCTCCTGCAGGATCATCATGGTGTAACCGTGCTGGATGGCGGAAGCCTTGGCACCTTTGATGATTTCATTAAAAAATGAATTGAAATCAAAAGGCAGAATAAAAAGAAGCAGATGCCCGGATGAGGGCGGCTTCAGAATATAGTCATTCGGGTTGACTCCTTTTTGAACAAGGGCGGAGTAAACCCTGTCTACCAGATCTTTCCGGACCGTGCTCTGGTCATTCATGACGCGGGATACGGTGGCGGCGGAGACGCCGGCAAGAGCGGCGATTTCGTGAAAGGAAAACGGATATTTTCTTCTCAAAATAAAATCCTCCTGTACAGAATAATATATAATAAGAAAGTTTTTGTGGCGGACAATGTTTTTTCAAACACGCTCTGGATCGTCATTCCTGCAGATGAACCGAATCAAGTCAGTCTCCCGTTTCTATTGCGGAAGCGATAAGCGGTGTGAGGGTTTGTCTGCGGCTGCGAAATGGTTTTAAATCAGGTTGTAGTTGGTCGTCCGGCCTGAAGAAGGCAGGTCTGGAAACAGTATAGCATATTTCAGTATAATTTCAAGAAATGGAGAATTTATTTCAGAAATAGAAAAACAGTTTTGTGCATAATAAATAAAAATATTAATAATACTGCGAAAAATAAGGCAAAACATGCTCAAAACAGATAAAAAACAAAGACTGGGCAAAATAAATTGACACATTTCCTGAAATTACATATAGTTATTACAGAAATAAGAGATAGCGTTTGGGCAATTCAAAAATGCCGGGATAGTAAAAGACAGGGAGGAGGGGCTGATTTTGCAGTATACGGTCCAGCTAAATACGGGATCGCTGGAGCAATCGATGATGGATGCCGGACAGGCGATCAGGTCTCTGTCCTACTGCATGGAGAAACTCAAGATCAGGCGGGTGATTTTCGGATGGTCAAAAGACTCCGAGCTTAACCGGGAAATCAGCAGCTTCCTGGCGCAGCACCAGATCGAACAGTATCTGTGGCTGCCGGTGTTTGCTGAGATTCATGGTACGCAGAGAGAAGAAAATCTGAGTATTATTTCTTCCAAGAAAAAAGAAGTAGAACTGTATGGCGGAGATGAATTTGATTTTGTCTGTCAGTCTTCTGAGAAAAATCTTGCGCATGTGCTGGAGGTATTTGAGAAAATTGCAGAGCCGCTGCAGTTAGATGGGGTGTTTTTAGATAGGATTCGCTATGAATCGGCGGCGACATCGCCGATGGCAGCGTATGGATGCTGGTGTCCAAGATGCCGGAACATATATGAACGGTACGGCGTGGATGCAGAGCATATAAGAGAGCTGGCAGGGCATATGCAGCCGGAACAGTTTATGCCGGCAGAAAGAGAAGGTTTTATTTATCACTATGAAAATCCATACATAGAAAGGCTGATGAGTGCCAGGAGAGACATTGTCAGTGGACATGTTGGCAGACTGAGAGATGCGTTTCACAGCAAAGGTTTTAAAGTAGGGGCGGATGTGTTTGCCCCGTCTGTGGCGGATCTGGTAGGACAGGATCTGACGGCACTGAGTCAGGGTATGGAGTTTATTAAACCCATGGTATATTTAAGAACGAATGCTCCGGCGGGAGTTCCCTTCGAAATGGGGGTTTTGGGGGATCGCATGAAGGAGCGGATCAACACGCTGTGGGGCGGTAATGTATATCAGATGGACACGGCAGTGGAGCAGATGCAGCTGCTGAAGAAGACCGGGGCAAAGGTGGCGCCGGGCATCGATGCCAATCAGGTAGAAGGGATCTGCAGTGCCGATCCGCAGTATGTGGGGGCATATCTGGGAGCGCTGGCGGATGCCGGCATCGGGGAGGCGGTGCTTTCCTGGAATCTGGCGGCCATGTCGGATGAAACATTTGAGGCCGCGGCACAGCTGCAGTCTTAAAATGATAACTTCAGGAATGCTGAGGTATCTTTGATGCGAGATGCAGATGATATGAAAGGCATCTTGTGGCTGATAGATCAGGAACAGGTAAACGATGCGGGTGACCGCTAAAATGAGTATATTTTAAAAGGAGGATTACTATGAGAAAACAGACAAAAGGGATCGTGACAATGCTGGTGATCGGATGCAGCGTGGCAATGGGGTTGACCGCTTACGCAGACGATGCAGAGAAGATTAAGGTTGCATACATTCCGAACTCTATGTCCAATGAGATGAATGCTTATGGATATAAGATCATGGAGCAGTATCAGGATGATTATGATATGGAAGTAACTGCATTTGACGGACAGTATGATCCGCAGACAGAGACCTCTGCCATTACAAACTGTATCGGACAGGGCTATGATGCGATTATTCTGTGCCCGAGTGATATTAACGCAGCGATCCCGGCTATCATGCAGGCAAAAGAGGCTGGTGTGATCGTGGCTATGTATTCCGCAGATCTTCCGGAAGATTACAGAGAGTATAGAGATATTTTTGTAGGTGTGGATGATACCGAGGCAGGTAAGGATGCGGCAGAAGCATTTATCAAACAGTTCCCGGACGGAGCAAAGATCATTGAGGTAGGCGGCACGGCAGGTACTGACGCGCAGATCAGACGTCACGACGGATTTAACGAAACTCTGGAAGGCTCCAACATCGAAGTGCTGGATTACAAGGCAACTGAGAGCTGGTCATCCAATGAGACTATGGGTATTACCGAGGATATGATCGTAAAATACGGAGATGAGATCCAGGGCATTTTCTGTCACTGGGACGGCGGCGCAACAGGATGTATTGAGGCTCTGAAAAATGCAGGTATCGATGGCACCTATATTGTAGCTATCGATGGAAGCAGAAGCGGATTTGATCAGGTAAAGGCCGGCACACAGAATGTCTGCATCAGCCAGAACGTAGTAAATATTTCCGTAAAGACTCTGGAAGTGGTAGAAAAAGCTGTGAAGGGTGAAG
>CAKRNX010000107.1 GCA_934371475.1 uncultured Lachnospiraceae bacterium | reverse complement strand
CTGTGGCGTATCTGCGGCCGTACCTTCTGAATAAAAAATGTGTGCTCAGAATGAAAAGTAAATAAAGCAATGATAAGTACTATAAGATTACAGTATCACGCATTGTCCGGTGGACAAAGGTTTTGTGCCGACCGGAACGGAGTGTAGACGCAGAGGTGTGTGAGGAAGGAAGTCCGCTTGACAAAGCCGAAAACAGGAGGAACAGAGATGAAAAGCATGATTACGCTGATTGATATGCAGCTGGGATTTCAGAATGAATATACGGAAGGGCTGGAACAGAAAATGTGCAGATTTCTGGATCAGATCAAAGATCAGAATGTGCCGGTGATTGCTACAAGATATATTAATCATGAGCATACAGCCTGCTATCTGTTTGAGGGCTGGAAAGACTGCATGCGAGGAACAAAAGAGACAGAGCTGCTTCCTTCTCTGGTTCCGTATGTGCAGAGGGTATTTGATAAGGACAAATACAGCTGCTGGAATGATGAGATGAAGCAGTATGTCCGGGAGAATGGCATTGAGAAGATTTATTTTGCCGGTGTGAATACGGGATGCTGTGTGCTGCATAGCGCATTTGACTGCTACAATGATGTGGTAGACTGTGCGGTAATTAAGGACCTGTGCGGTTCCACCTCCGGCCCCACAGAACATGAGGCCGCACTGGTGGTGCTGCGCAGCTGTATTACAGAGCAGAGGGTCATCACAGCGGCGCAGGCACTGGAGGAGATTAGGAAATAGCATTCTGTGACGTGTGCGAAGCATTAAGGCTGCATTATATGGGGGGTAATATGTCTGTCGGTTTTCCTTTTACCTGATTGCGGTATGCACCGGGCGTGATCAGCTCCTGCTTTTTGAAGGCTCGGGTGAAAGTGCCGATATTGTTAAAGCCTACCTGCTGCGCAATATTAGTCAGCACGTCTCCTGTTTCCACCAGCAGGCGTTTGGCTTCGTCAATGCGGTAGTGTTCCAGATAGTTGGAAAACGTAGAGCCGGTCTGCTTTCGGAAAAAGTGAGAAAAATTAGAGTATGAAAATCCAAACTTTTCCGAGATACTTAACAGAGAGAGATTTACGTCAGAGTAATTTTCCGCAATATACTGAAGAACCTGGTGAATTTGGGCTGATCCGTCGTCCGAAGCCGGGTTTTTTTTCATTTCGCTGATAATCTCCTCCTGAAGTTTTTCCAGGGTAGAAAGCATAGAGTTATGGCCTTTTGGAATGTCCTGTGCCACATAGATAGGGCTGTAGGATTTTCCCATATTGTTCAGGTGACCGACCATAATGTTATAAAGGTTCATGTACAGTGTCTGAATAGAAAGATTATTTCGGGAACTGAAGAAAATAATTTTCAACACTGCATCGAAAGAGGCCTGGGCCTGAGCCATGCCTTTCATAGAGACAGACTGGTCATACATGGAAATCTGTTCCAGCGCTTTGCTCAGATGGCGGTTGTCAGCGGAAGGAATATCTTTATAGCAGATCAGGTCCGGTGTGTTGTCAAGTTTGGCAATGTCCAGGGCGGCCAGCGCCAGGGCATTGCTGCGGGAGGGATGATTCAGATTTTCGTAGCTGCCAATGCCGATATACATTCCTTTCTCCTGACTTTCAAGAAACTGCAGGAAAGGGCGCAGCTCCTGCTCGCTGTCAAAAAACAGAACAGCCAGCAATTCCGCGGAGCGGGCTGATTCAATAAAATAGCAGGAAACAGAAGCCGCAGGAGCATTCTGCAGCGTAAGGCGGCGCATTCCGTTTTTGACCTGTTCCATACAGGAGGCAGAGAGAGCTGTCGTATCAGAAAAACCGAACGCGATACAGACAATCTGATCCCGGATATGGACACCGTAAATGTTGGCCATCTCGATAATGCGGTGTTCTTCGCGGATGTCACCGTAGAGATAGCGGCAGAGGAAGAGCTCCTGAGTGACAGCCTGCATCTGCTGGAGCTGTTCGGTGATGATTGTGTTTCGTGCGTTCAGATGCCTGATAGACATGGAAATGATATTCCATTCATTGCCCTGACCGGCAGGAATGCTGGACGGGAGGGTATCGGAAGCGTTCATCAGTTCATTTTTGATGTGCTTCAGCGGAAGATATGTGATAAGCAGCCCCAGTGTAATCAGAGCCGCACCCATGAGAAAAATAAGGATTCCCTGTTTATACGTACTGCGGTATAGGGCATTCACACTCTGCATGGCATAGTTATACTCATAAATACTGACGACCCGCAGCTGATTGGAGACGATGTCAGACTGGTGGAGCAGATATTTCACTTCATTGAGAGTCCGCTTCTGAATCGTATGATTTTTAATAAAATTGAATGCGGAAATATTGTCGTAGGGAGTCTGATCAATCAGAAGAGTGCCGGCAAAAATCTGGTCCCGGTTATCTACGAGCAGCATGGTTTTATGCGCATCTTTCTCCGGGTCAGGCAGCAGGCTGCTTACCGGCAGGAGCGCGATCAGCTTCAGACCAAGCTGTCTGACCGGGATAATGACGGTCAGGCATTTGACGTACTGATTTTGCACAAATACATTTTTCTGAGGCAGGATTGTGATTTTTTCAGCCTGATTGCATATGTCAATAAAATCTGTCTGCGAAAAATCTTCATAGTACAGCGCGGAATCAGGGGACTGATCTATCCATTCAGACAAGTATGTGTTGGAAGTCGAATAAAAAAGCTGGTGTTCCTGGCTGTATAGGAAGGCAGAGGTAAAATAAGTATCGCAGGAGATGGTTTTTGAAAATTCTTCACTGATAATCAGACGGTTGAGCGGAGTATCGCTGTTGAGTACGTTGGTGGACAGGGTGGCATTCTGCGACAGGGCAATGCCATAGTTGTTCAGTGTGGACAGAGCATCATTGATGCGGGAAGCGTACAGATCCACTTCGGACTGAATAGAAGTCTCAAACTGCTGTACCATGACATTTTCCAGCTTTGGGAAAATATACCGGAACAGTGTCACGCAGGGAATCATAAATGTCATAATATAGGTAGCAAGAATAATATATAAAGTTGAAATTTTTTTGTTAGTCTGATACAGCCTGTTTAACATAGTCGATGTCTCCTTGGAACCCTTCTGATTCTGCAAAAAGTAATGTGCAGTGGGAGATTTATTATAGAAACAGCATAAATGATTGCAATTCAAATATCAATCATAAGATTTTGAAACAGATCATGAGGTTTTGAAACAGACAATGAAATTTTGAACGGAACTGAACGCTTCAGTTCGCAGGTATCGTAAATGGTAACGGGCAGCAGTTCGGGGGGACACTTATGTTTGCTTTACGTTTTGGAAAAATAATGATAAAATTTATACAAAATGACCATTCGGATGAGGCAGACAAAACCGGCTTGGGTCAATGAAATGACACAGAGCAATAACAGAATGGATAGATGGGGGAAGAGGCAGAATGAAACGGGCAGTGGTGATTATGATGGCGGTTGTGCTGTTGTTTCAGATCTATCAGACAGACAAAGGAATGCTGGTTGTGGCCGAAGCGTCAGACAAACCGGTTAATCTGAATGTGGCGGTTACGGTTGATTATAGATATAAAGGGCGTTCTCCGGAGGAACTGCCATTTATTGATGAGCTGGAGAAAGAGGCGAACGTCTCTGTCAGCTGGCAGGTTTATGATGAGAGTACCTGGCAGGAGCAACTGCAGATGGTGATGGAGAGCGATCGGCAGCCGGATATCTATATCAACTGTATTTCAGAGGAAAATTTTGCCCGGTACAGGGATCAGTTTATGGAACTGGATCCGCTGATTGACGAGAATGCACCGAATATCCGGGCGGCTTATGAGGAAGATCCGATCCTGCGTGAATATTCCGCGCAGGCGGACGGACATATTTACGGCCTTGCTTCCAGGCGCCCCTATCGTCCTAAGATATGGCAAAAATGGATTATTAATGAGGAATGGCTGAAGCGGGTAGGGATGGCACAGCCGAAGACATGGGCAGAGCTGAAAGAAGTACTGCGGGCGTTCCGGGATCAGGACGCCAATGGAAACGGCGACCCGGATGATGAGATCCCGATGGCTTTTGATTCAGTGCGTATCTTTTCTTATATTATTATGGGAGGAATGGGCAGATATGCGGATACGCAGGGACTGAGCTGCTGCCGGGGCAGTTTTGTCTATCTTCCCACGACGCAGGACTGGAGAGAGACGATGGAGTTTCTCCATGATCTGTATGAAGAAGGGCTGTTATATCGGGAGAGCGCATCCATCAGCGGCCCTATGCTGCGGGAGCTGGGAAGAGATCCGGAGGCGGCCAGGATTGGCGTAACGATCGGGTGGTCGGCCAATGAGATATTCGGTCCGCAGTGGGAGTCACAGTATGCGGTCATGGATCAGCCTGCTGCGCAGGAAGGGATTGATCCTGTCTATACCTATCAGATTTATGATTCAAAAACGTATGCCAAGCACTGTGCGCAGATTTCTTCAAAATGCAAAAATCCGGAGGCGGCGATCCGTTTTCTGGATCTCTTCTACCAGGAAAAGTATTCGGTCCAGGCATACTATGGGTCCATGGGCGTGGGGATTGAAGAAAATGGGGACGGCACATACAGAGTGCTGGTGCCGGATGGATATGGAGATGAAGACTGGCAGAGAATGAACAGCATGGTGGATAATGGAATTTATTATTTTTCTGACAGTCTGGAGAGCAGAATTACTCCGCCTGCTTCTATTATAAAGCTGATACAGGATGAAGAAGGAAAAAATACGGTTCTTCCATCGGACGGAGAAGCAGTGGGAAACATTCATCTGACGGACAGTGAAATTTTGGAAGCTGGCAGGATCCAGCAGAGCCTGGAAAATCTGTCCGAGAAAGCGATGGCCGAGTTCCTGTATCAGGGAGTTTCAGAGGAAGCCTGGGAGAAATTTCAGGATAATCTCCTGGAAGCAGGAGTTGATCGCCTGCTGGAGATTTATGAAAATGCCAGGGCAAGGGAAACATAGGTTTTAACAAGCCTCTGCAATCTTGCCGGAGGTTATATTAGATGGGGGATTGGCTCCCGCTACTGATGCAGATTTGATTCTCGCCACCTGAAGAGGCGGGAGTTATCTTACATCTGATATAAATGTATAAAATGTATATATAAATGAAAGAAAAGTATAAGAAGAAAAGAGTCAGATCCAGATTTTGGATCTGGCTTTTTTGTTTTAGCTCAAAATATGGATACAAATTTTGAAGATAACAGATAAAATGACGACTAAAAATTCAAAAATTGCGGAAATACATAAATAAACGAGTAAAACTGCCGAAAAAACTTCAAAAAAACGAGACAAAACACGACTATTTACACAAAACAGGGTGACTGCTATACTCTGCCATATCACGAGGCGCCAGAAAGCGCAGAACAAAAACCTGAGGAAAGGGAGGGAAAGAACTGATCTATGGCGGAAGTAATTTTGGAAATGAAAGGAATACATAAATATTTTCCAGGAGTACACGCACTGAATAATTGTCATTTTGAATTATGCGCAGGCGAAGTACATGCTCTGATTGGCGAGAATGGCGCTGGAAAATCTACATTAATGAAAATTCTTTCAGGCGTTTACACGAAGGATGAGGGACTGATCCTGTTAGACGGAAAAGAAGTTACGATTGAAGATACGCTGAAAGCGCAGAGTTACGGTATCAGCATTATTCATCAGGAAATTAATCTGATGCAGGATCTGACCATCGCCGAGAATATTTTTATTGGAAGAGAACCCATGCGGGGATTTTCCATTAACAAAAAAGAGCAGAACCGGATGACTGAGGAGCTGCTGAAGTCGCTTCATCTGACAGATATGAAAGCAGATACCAGGGTGCGGCAGCTGACAGTGGCCAGGCAGCAGATGGTTGAGATCGCAAAGGCACTGTCATTTCAGAATACCCGCATCCTGATCATGGATGAGCCGACGGCGGCGCTGACAGAGTCTGAGATAGAGGATCTGTTCCGTTTTATACGGATGCTTAAGGAAAAGGGAGTAGGCATTATCTATATTTCCCATCGTATGGAAGAACTGAAGGTCATCTGTGACCGGGTGACGGTCATGCGTGACGGACAATATATCGGCACCAGGAATATGGCGGAAGTCAGTATGGATGACATCATTAAAATGATGGTGGGCCGTGTGATTTACGAGGAGCCGAAGATGAATTCCATGGTAGAGCCGGACGCGCCGGTGGTGCTGGAAGTCAGAAATCTCTGCTCTCCGGATGTAAAAGATGTGAGCCTGAAACTGCACAGGGGAGAAATTCTGGGACTTGCCGGGTTGATGGGGGCAGGGAGAACAGAGACGGCAAGGCTGATCTGCGGAGCGGATCCTATTGACAGCGGAGAAATCTGGATAAAAGGAAAGAGAACAGCAATCCATTCCCCGTATGATGCCGTGCAGCACGGGATCGGATATCTGTCCGAAGACCGCAAGCTGTTCGGTCTGTGCCTGGGTTTGTCGGTCAGTGACAATATTGCACTGCCCAATCTGGAAACTCACCGGAAAGGCTTTGTGATTGATGATGGAAAGATTAAAAAAACTGCTGAAAAGTATGTCAGCAAAATAGGAATCAAAACTCCGTCGGTCGCTACGCTGGTGCGGAGCCTGTCGGGCGGAAATCAGCAGAAGGTGGTGCTGGCCAAATGGCTGGAGAGGGACTGCGATATCCTGATTTTCGACGAGCCTACCAGAGGCATTGATGTGGGGGCCAAGAACGAGATCTACAAGCTGATGAATGAGCTGGTAGAGAATGGAAAGTCCATTATCATGATTTCTTCGGAGATGCCGGAGCTGCTCAGAATGTCGGACCGGATCATGGTCATGTGCGAGGGAAAAGTGACAGGCACACTGGCGATTGAGGAGACTACACAGGAAAAGATTATGGCATTTGCAACACAGACAATGGGAGGTAGAGAAGATGACGCAGAAGATTAATATGCAGAAAGTACTGGCTCCGGCAGCACTGATTATTCTGTACATATTTTTTTCAATTACAGGGAGAAATTTTTTCGGAGCTGACGGATTAAAACAGATCCTTCAGTCCTGCTATTACATTGGCTATATGGCTTTTGGCGTAACGTTCGTAATTATAACCGGAGGAATCGATCTGTCACTGGGATCGCTGATGCTGTGTTCCGCACTGCTGGGATGTTGTGCGTACAGCTCCTGGGGATGGCCGCTGTGGCTTTCACTGCTGCTGATTTTGGCGATTGGCCTGTTTTTCGGCTTCTGCAACGGCATCATGATAGCAAAGTTAAAGCTTCCGCCATTTATTGCCACACTGGGTACGCAGATGATTACGCTTGGTTTTGGATCTATCGTGACTAAAGTACGTACGATGTATTTTCCGTCTGTGGGATCGAAAGATGAATGGTTCCGTTCTGTGTTTTATGTCAATGGAACATTCCCGACAGGAATTATCTGGCTGATCGGCGCTTTTGTGGTGGCGTGGTTCCTGTTGAACAAGACAAGATTTGGAAGGTATGCATTTGCAATCGGTTCAAATGAGGAAGCGGCACGTCTTTCCGGAGTTAAGGTTGATCGTTGGAAAATTGCGGTTTATGTAGTCTGCGGACTTTTTATCGCCATGGCCGGTATTTTTTACGGAGCAGCTTATACAACAGTTCTTCCC
>CAKRNX010000106.1 GCA_934371475.1 uncultured Lachnospiraceae bacterium | reverse complement strand
ATAATCAGTAAGACTGCTTCTGGTTGTAAATCGCAGGAAGAATTTCTTAACAGATTTGCAGAACAGGTGGACATATATGTGCTTGAGGAAGATGGCGAAAAATGCTTTGTCGCCGGGACAAATGAAAACAGAATAAAGTATGACGAGAAAAGCGGTGGTAGAATTACTATTGTTTTTTTAGTAAAAATGGATCCACCTGGCCTTGCGGAACGTCTAATAGATAGAACATGAAACATAGCTCTTCAGAGAGGGCAGGTTTAAAAAAGTACTTTTAATGTTCAGAAAAAGGGGTTGCTGTATGTACAGTTTTCGGAAGGGGAGAGTCAAGTGAATGATTTAGCAGAAAAGGCAAAAAGAGGTGATCCGGATGCTTTTACGGAACTGATGCAGTCGCAGATGCAGAATATGTATAAAGTCGCCAGATCTATTTTATCCAGGGACGCGGATGTGGCGGACGCTATTGCGGATACGATACTGACATGCTGGGAGAAGTTGGGGAGTCTGGAACACACGAAATATTTCCGCACCTGGATGACAAGGATCCTGATTAATAAGTGTTACGACCAGATCCGGAAAAACAGGACAGTTTCGATGGAAGAGGCAGTTCCGGAGAGCGGTTACTGGGAAAAGGAGTTTGAAAATATTGAGTGGAAGGAAACACTGGATGCACTCCCTGAAAAGTACCGGCTGGTTATGATGCTCTACTATGTGGAAGGATTTAAGATCAGTGAGATCAGCCAGCTTCTGGAATTGCCGCTGGGTACAGTAAAAAGCAGGCTGGCAAGAGGGCGGGAGTGCCTGACAGCGGCTTTTGAGTGCAGATAGGATCAGCTGCCGAATGCAGAGCAACAGGAAACGCAGGCAGCAGCAGAGTGCAGAGCCGCTGTGGATATCTGCAGAGCGGCAGACAAATGACGGATGATAGATTGAAAAAGGGAGGTCAAATCAATGAAAAAAAAGGATAGCATGATGGATACTGTTGACAGGCTGAGTCGGGATGTTGAAATTCCTGATATTGTGATGGAGAAAGCAAATCAGGCATTTGAGCAGATCCGGAGAGAAGGAAGCCGGACAAATGGGAAGATTGTGTCTTATCAGAGAGCAGGGAAGCGATCAGGACGGAAGTATGCGGTGATCGCTCTGACAGCAACGCTGGCGGTCGGAACCGTGACCGCGTGTGCGGCCTATATGAACTGGAGCAGAGGACTGACAGAAGAGCTGCGGATATCTGAATCGCAGCAGGAAAACCTGGAACAGACCGGAATGGCTGCATTTTCAGGCGCATCCGTATCGGACGCCGGAGTAACTGTGACCGCCGAGCAGAGCATTACAGATAACTATTACACGTATCTTTCTTTCAAGGTGGAAGGATATTCTCCGGAAGAGGGTGCTCAGCCGGATTTTGAAACGATAGCAGTAACGGTTGATGGAAAGGATGACATCAACTGGGGCGGAGGTTTTTACGGCGGACTGGTCAGTGGAAATGACGGAATGGTGATTAATGCGGACGGTTCAGAAGCAGAGACTGAGGAGGATGGTTCCCTGATTGAACATTATGTGATGGATGATGGAAGTCTGGAATATCACATGGTACTGTCAGGCGGTGAAGAGGGGGCTATCATCGGCAAGGATATCAGGGTATCTTTTGAAAATCTGGGCTCTGTGGCAAAAGCAGAGTATACACCGGATCTGGAAGGCAAGTGGACGCTGGAATGGACACTGGGAGGTGCAGATACATCCATCAGCGCGCAGACAGAAGAAACGCTGGGTGATACGGGCGCAACGGTGACAGGAATTGAACTTTCACCGATATCTATCAGGGTAACGTATGATTTCCCGCGAAAGGAACTGACCGGCGAATGTCAGGATGAAAATGGAGAAATGAAGACATATACGTACTTTGATGAACCGCCTGTTGCCAACGGCGTAAAATTAAAAGACGGCACAATGCTGACCAGTCTTTACGGCGGTCCGGGTTCGGCAGGTTATCTGAGTGATGAGAGCGACACCTATCAGTCAGCATTTGCATTCAGCCGCGTGATTGATCCGGAGCAGGTGGCAGCCGTGCTGTTCCTCAAGAGAACAGAAGGGGAAGAGAAGCCTCTGAAAGATATGGACTACTATGAGGTAGCAATCGGAGAATAAATTTTTTGCATACTCTAATCTTGCAAAAGAAATGTGGGAATAAGAAGCAGAATAAACAAAAAGTCTGGCAGATGCAGGAAAAATGTGTCTGCCTTTTTATTTCACAGAAAATTGTGTCCTGTGAAATAAAAAGTCTTCGGCTGGATGCACATTTTCACCCTTGTATAAAAAACGGTTTTTCATATATAATGATAAAAGTACTTAAACATCAGATATGAGGTGACTCCCACCTCGCAGCAAGAATGCCGGGGCATTCCTGAAGCTAAGTGCAGAGAATGTCTAGATATGGAGGAAAGAGGGGACTGATCACAATTTACATGTGGATGATACTAATGCTTGTTCTGTTTGTGGCTACATTTGTCGGCATCCTGTATTTGGCAGGGCGGATTGGAAAATTTGATTTATTTGGAAGGATTGCGAAAGAGAGAAGAATCCGGCAGGTACTCTGCCTGGCGGTTGTGGTTGCGGGAACCGCGGTGCTCTGGATGGCCTGGGGATCCATGAACGCGGTCGTTTGCGTACTGCATCTGATTGTATTCTGGCTGATCTGCGATGGAATTTTTGCGCTGATCAGAAAATGCCGGAAAAAATCTTTTGACAGATATTATGCGGGGATCGCTGCGATTGTCTTTACTGTGGCATATCTGGGAGTGGGCTGGTATCAGGCGCATCATGTGTGGAAGACTGATTATCAGGTGCAGACAGATAAAAAGGTAGGAAGTCTGCGTGTGGCTATGTTTTCAGATTCCCATATTGGGACGACATTTCACGGGGAAGGGTTTGTACAGCATGTGAAAGAGATTGAGGCGCAGAACCCGGATGTACTGCTGATTGCGGGAGATTTTGTGGATGATGATACAACAAAAGAGGATATGATCCGTTGCTGTGAAGCGCTGGGAGAGATAAAGACGACATACGGCGTTTACTATGTGTTCGGAAACCATGACAAAGGATATTATCCTCCGGAATACCGTGGATATGACGGCAATGATCTGGTAGCGGAGCTGGAGAAAAACGGAGTCCATGTGATGCAGGATGATGCGGAGCTGATTGATGACCGTTTTTATGTAATCGGAAGACAGGACAAATCCGCAGAATATTCCGGTGGACGCAAGGCAATGGATGAGCTGGTAAGAGGACTCGATCCGGACAAATTTTCTATTGTGCTGGATCATCAGCCGCAGGATTACGCCGCACAGGCAGAGGCGGGAGTGGATCTGGTCCTCTCGGGTCATACGCATGGCGGACAGCTTTTTCCGCTTATGACGATTGAAAATCATACCCGTATAACACCGGACGACCGGGTATACGGATATGAAAAAAGAGATAATACGAACTTTATCGTGACTTCCGGTATCTCTGACTGGGCCATCAAGTTCAAAACAGGCTGCAGATCGGAGTATGTGATCGTGGAGATAGAGGGAAAATAAAAGGAGATATCCTCCGGGTATAGCAGAATGCCATATGGCAGAAATAAGGAGTGACAGTATGAGTTTATCAGAAACAAAGGTGCCGCAGCTAAAGGCGGTGGTGCTGGTTGACAATATCGGTCATCAGGGACTGACCGGAGAGTGGGGACTGAGCATTTATATCAAATATGGCGATCGCAGACTTCTTCTGGATACAGGCGCTTCCGGATTATTTCTGAAAAATGCAAGGAAAATGAAGCTGCCGATGAAAAAGATTGACTGCGCTGTGCTTTCCCACGCTCATTATGATCATGCGGACGGAATGAAAATCTTTTTCGCCTGCAATGATCATGCCGGATTTTATGTGAGGAAAGAAACTGCGGAAAACTGTTATGCGAAAAAATGGATATTTCATAAGTATATCGGGATACCAAGACATGTGCTGCAGGAGTATAGTCAGAGAATTTATTATGTGGAGGGAGATTACAAACTTTATTCTGGCGTGTGGCTGATCCCTCATAAGACACCGGGCCTGGAGCAGATTGGCAGAAGAGAAAAGATGGATCTTCGGACGGAAAATGGATGGAGACCGGATAACTTTGCCCATGAGCAAAGCCTTGTGTTCGAGACGGAGAGAGGGCTGGTGATTTTTAACAGTTGTTCCCATGGAGGAGCCGCCAATATTATTAATGAAGTAGCGGCAACATTTCCGGACAAAAAGGTATATGGTCTGATAGGAGGATTTCATCTGTTTAACAAGACGGAGGGGGAAATACGGGCGCTGGCAGAAGAGATCAGAAAAACCGGCATTGCTTACGTATGCACCGGGCACTGTACCGGGGAGAGGGCTTATGAGATTATGAAAAAAGAACTGGGGGAAAATCTGCATCAGCTGCATGTAGGGTTGATGATGAAATTTTAGAAAAGAAAAGGGCTGCCGCTCCATAGATGGTTGTGTATCTAATGGAGCAGCAGCCCTTTTTGTGGTATGTTCTTCTGTTTTAATATCAGATGATACGGATTGTTATGTGTCTCACTCTCGTACAATTTTCCCAGACCAGAAATCAGATTCTGTAAAATCAGAACCGGTATTCCTGTGAAACTTCGCCTAAAAACTCAGCGGGTGACATGAATTTCTGTTCAAAACCTTTTACAGGTGTAATCAGACAGGCGCAGAAGCCTTCGGCGGGCTGAAAACAGGTAATATAAAGCTCTTTGTCAATATCCGGGCTGTAATCACGCAGGAAACGGCAGTTGCCGGTGGTAGCGACATCCGCATAGGCCACAAGCCATCGCTGAGCACTGTCGTGAATTACTTCGGAAAAAGAGTGATCCAGCATCTCTTCGAGAGTGCGGTGTTCCAGATTGGCCATCTGCTGGTTGCAATACCGAAAGACAAAATCCATTCCGGAACCGTCCCTGCTGAATACAATTTCGAGCACACAGAAGGCTTCGGGCATATTGTCGAGAACGGAAAAGCGTTCCCGGATCATATCCGGGGTCGGCGTATCCACCTGATACTGGTGAAGTTCTTTGTTGAGTGCTTTGTGAGCCGCGGCAGTTCGTTTTCTGCCCTCGAATACAGCTCCGTCTATCATGTAGTAGCAGCTGTTGGCGATGTGATCAATCTGGCTTCTGGAGACGACAACTCCCTTGTTGATGTTCAGAAAATTGCTGGAAGCAAGCACAGCGTAAAAATCCTTTGTGGGAATGTAAGTACGCACAACTCTGCCATCAATCAGATAGATGCAGGTTTTGCTCTGTTCCCTGGCCAAATACTTGATGTCGCGGATCTCAATGTTGTTTCGGTTAAAAAATTTCATGATTTTTTCATCCATGGATACATTTCCTCCATTTCGGGTAAAGAAGTAAAACTTGTGAAACGTGTTGCCACAAAAAAGTATACCAGATTGATAAAAAAATGTCACCATGAAAAGCCAGAAAATTCCTGATGTGAGATGATTTCCACTTCGCAGTAAGAATGCCGGGGTATTCCTGAATAAAAACTAAAAAATGCCGGTAATGAAAATTTCCAATCCAATCACGATCAGGATTGATCCGCCGAGGATAGAAGCTCTGCCGGAAAGTTTGGTTCCAAATTTTTTGCCGATCATCAGACCGCCCATACAGACAAAGAATGTAACGGTGGCGATGATCAGAGAACAGACAAGCGCCGTAAGCCAGTCATATTCTGCGATGGTAAATCCTACAGACAGGGCATCAATCGAAGTGGCAATGCCCTGCACCATCAGTGCGGCAAAGCCAAGGCGTGTTTTTTCGTCGTCCTCCTCGCTGGTGCGAATGCCTTCATGCACCATGTTTCCGCCGATGTAGAGCAGCAGAACCAGGGCAATCCAGGGAGTGAGTTTGCGGAACATCTGGAAATATTCCACGATCGTATGAATACAGACCCATCCGGTCATTGGCATCAGTGCCTGAAAACCGGCAAATACGCCGGCAATTGCACACATCCGTTCCGGTTTCATGTGCGGCTCATTCAGTGCATTGGCCATTGAGACAGAAAAAGCGTCCATAGCCAGTCCCACGCCCAGAAGAACGCTGTTGAAGAAAAACAAAAAATTCCATTCCATATGTGTGACCCCTCCATAATAAATAAACAATGAAATAAGATATTGATCCGGAAATGCGCCGGCATTTCTGGCGGGAGCGGCAGACGGTTCGGTCTGCATCTGCATCTGTGTTGGATATCTGCAGATCAGGCCGGCTCAATATAGCGTCTGGGCTGATTTTGCGCAAAAAAAAACTCCATGTATAGCGTAATGTTATACATGAGTCTCGCAAATTAAAGCAAGCCAGACCGACTGGTCAGTATGTTGACTTGCTGCACAGACTTCTTTGCTTTCAATATAAAATATCTGGCGGACAAAGAATAACGTGCATGCTACTCCCTCACAGGAAATATTCTGGTTATCATATCAGAAACAAAGCTGCTTGTCAATTATTTTAACCGAAGCAAGTAAGTCCCCTGCTTTAATTGCGAAAAGCAATGAGCAGTGGGTGGGGACTTGCTTGTATCTGGAGCAGTTATTCGGTTATGAACAAGCAGCAAAGCGGATTGCGAATATCCGCTTGACTAAAATCAGGTAAGTCCACGGTTTTTATGCTGTTTCTGCATGAATATCCGACAGGCGTGAATTGACAAGCGCTGTGGCAAAGTGATATGATTTTTCAAACATGCTCTGAGACAGGAAACAGAGAAATGCAGAAGAAGAAAATATGAAAATCAGGTAAATACAGCAGGTGAGACATTTGTCCAATGGCTGTAAATGATGCGGGAGGATGAAATTTATGAAACAGATTACACTTGGAAAAACAGGGATTACAGTGGTACAGAATGCATTCGGTGCGCTGCCGATCCAGCGTATCAGCGATGAGGCGGCAGTCTGTCTGCTGCGTCGGGCATATGAGGGCGGAATGCGGTTTTTTGATACGGCGCGCGCTTACAGCGACAGTGAAAAAAAGGTAGGGGAAGCTTTTGAGGGGATGCGGGAGAAGGTATACTTGGCATCCAAGACAGCAGCCAAAGATCCGGAGACATTCTGGGAGCAGCTGGAGACAACACTGCGTAATCTGCGCACCGATTATCTGGATCTGTATCAGTTTCACTGCGTGGATCAGTGCTTCCGGCCGGGCGACGGGACAGGTATGTATGAATGTATGGTAAAGGCGAAGGAAGAAGGGAAAATCCGCCATATCGGCATTACCACACACAAGCTGTATATCGCAGAAGAAATTTTGGCATCAGGGCTGTATGAGACATTGCAGTATCCGTTCAGCTATCTGTCATCGGAACAGGAAAAGGCACTGGTAGAAAAATGTAAAGAAGCTGACATGGGATTTATTGCGATGAAAGGTCTGGCCGGTGGTCTGATCAACCGCTCGGAGGCGGCCATGGCATTCATGACACAGTACGACAATGTACTGCCCATCTGGGGGATCCAGAGAGAATCCGAGCTGGATGAATGGCTGAGCTATATGGATCATACCCCGGAGATGACGGAGGAGACCGCTGCGTTTATCGAAAGAGAGCAGAGCGAGTTGACCGGAGAGTTCTGCCGCGGATGCGGATACTGTATGCCGTGTCCGGCAGGGATTATGATCAACCAGTGTGCAAGAATGTCCCTGATGCTGCGCCGGGCGCCGTCGGCAGCTTGGCTGACAGAGCAGATG
>CAKRNX010000105.1 GCA_934371475.1 uncultured Lachnospiraceae bacterium | reverse complement strand
GCTGTACGCCGGAAACTACGACTTCTGGTATGAGTCCAGCCAGCTGATGATCAAGCAGATGAAGGAAGCTAATAAGAAGAAGGAAGAAAAAATCAAGGAGCTGCAGGAATTTATCCAGCGTTTCTCCGCGAATGCCTCCAAATCCAAGCAGGCTACTTCCAGAAAACGTGCGCTGGAAAAAATTGAGCTGGACGAGATCAAACCTTCCAGCCGCAAATATCCGTATATTGACTTCCGTCCAAACCGTGAAATCGGAAACGAAGTCCTTATGGTAGAAAATCTTTCCAAGACGATCGACGGCGTTAAAGTTCTCGATAACATCACTTTTACACTGGGACACGATGACAAGGTTGCATTTGTCGGCGGAAACGAACTGGCAAAAACCACATTCTTCAAAATTCTAATGGGTGAAATAGAGCCGGATGAGGGATCCTTTAAATGGGGCGTTACCACTTCCCGCGCGTACTTCCCAAAAGACAATACAAAAGAGTTCGACAATGACCTGGTGATTGCCGATTGGCTGACCCAGTTTTCTGAAATTAAGGACGCTACCTATGTCCGTGGCTTCCTGGGACGTATGCTTTTCGCCGGTGATGACGGCATCAAAAAAGTTCGTGTGCTTTCCGGAGGTGAAAAGGTGCGCTGCCTTCTCTCTAAAATGATGATCTCCGGTGCCAATGTGCTGATTTTTGATGAACCCACGAACCATCTGGATATGGAAAGCATCACGGCACTGAACAATGGTATGATTAAATTCCCCGGAGTTATGCTTTTTGCATCCCGCGACCACCAGATTGTACAGACAACTGCTAACCGTATCATGGAGATCCTGCCAAACGGCAAGCTGATTGACAAGATCACTACTTACGATGAATATCTTGCAAGCGATGAGATGGCAAGAAAACGTTCTGTTTACACTGCGCTTAATACTGAGGATGATGACTGATTTTTAACCAAAAACTCCCTTCTAGGCTGACAAGATTTTAACTTTTCTCCTGTCTGCCTAGAAGGGAGTTTTTCAAAAATTATGCCTCACAGCACTTTTTCAGGAATTTCAGTGAATCGGAAATGTACTGATTCATCTGTGCCTCATCTGCATGGTTGCTCAGATCTCTGAACACTCTGCAGTCACGTCCCACTGCCCCGCCTTTTAACAGGAACGGTTCCATAACCACGTAGCCTTCATAATTAATGTCACGCAGTGCTTTTCCGATCTCCGGCCAGTCGATGCTGTTGTTCATGCCCGGAAGCTTGCGGTTGCACTCTCCCACGTGTACATGACCCAGCATATCTCCCGCTTTCCGGATCGCATCATACATATTGTCTTCTTCGATATTCATGTGATAGGTATCCAGTAGAATATTAATATTCTTGCTTCCGATCCTTCCCACATAGTCGCTCGCTTCTGCACAGTCATTTAAAATATACGTCTCATTCCTGTTCAATACTTCCAAAGCTACCGTAAGATCCAGTTTTTCTGCTGTTTTGCTCAGACGTTTCAGACACGCAATGCTTCTCTCCCAGGCAGCCTCCTTATCTGTCTCCTGAAAATCAGTAGGCCAGAAAGAATAAATCGCTCCTACCAGAATTTTAGAGCCTAATTTATGCATATTTTCAAATATTTTTTCAAAATATGCAATTCCACACTCCCTTACTTCTTCCTTGGAAGAAGCCAGATCATACTTTTTGGCCGGACCGGAATTGGTAGAAAACTCCATTCCACATTGTTTTCCCTGTGTTTTCAGCTTTGTAATGCTCTCATCATCCATATGATACAGATGATCTGCGCTGATTTCAATGACATCAAATCCCACATCTGACAGACGTTTCGTCATATCGAGATAATCCTGGACGGAAAAATCCCATTCATTCTGCCAGAAAGAATAATTACACCCAAATTTCATACCGTTGTTCTCTTCTCCTTCTATTTACGACCGTCCCTGCATATATACGCTGAATTCGTACCGGTCTCCAATCATTTTATTTACCGTGTACTCAAACGGTCCCTGTTCCACATAGCCGATCCGCCTGCTGTAAAGCAAAGCCGTACCGGTGGCAACTCCCAGTACCTGTGCCTCCAAGAAATCTGCACTTGCTGCAGACACATACTCGTACGCCTCTGTCATGACAAGCCCATATGTACGCTCAATAAAATCATACAGTCCCACAAACGTCCCCTCATACGCCTTCAGTCCCGGAACGTATTCTTTTTTCAGATAGTCTATGGTAATGGAAAACGGCACACCGTCCGCACATCGAATCCTCTGTAGTTTATAGACGGTTGTGTCTTTGTCAATTTTGAGAGCCTCTGCCACATACGGGGGCGGGGTTACTTCCTCAATATCCATCCCCTGCACCGTCATATGATAGCCCTTTTTCTGCAACGTCTCTGTGATCGACGTCACGGAATTTAATCTCTGTATTGTTGTGATATCGCAGACTTCCGTTCCTTTTCCCTGTACTATATTGACATACCCGTCATCCGCCAGCATCGCCATCGCTTTGCGGATTGTAATACGACTCACACCATACATTGTCTCCAGCTCCGGCTCTGTCGGAAGCAGCATCCCCGTTTTGTAGGTTCCCTCTCTGATTTTCTTTTTTAAGTCCAGATAAACTTCCATATATGCTGTCATTTTACGCATACGCTTCCCTCCCGAATCTACTCACTCTGATTATAGCCAAGCCTCTCAGAGAAGTAAACCCAAAAGATTTCACATCATTTTCTCCTATTTCAAATGACTTTTCATATAATCACCCAAATCCGAAAGTATTTCGCTGATATGTTCAAATACTTCCTGAACTTTCACATACCGCTCTGCTGTATGTCTGTCCGGCGTACATTCAAACTCGATTCTGTGAAGCTCCTTTATAATCCCGTAATCAGAAATGCTCCCTGCTGCTTTTGCCGCAATCGCCGCCGCTCCGATCGAAGCAGCATCCTGATCAATATTGGTTTTAATAATATTCATATTAAAAATATCTGCAAACATCTGCATCCAATACTGATTTTTCGCGCCACCTCCGCAAAACTGTATCTGATTTCCCAGCTTCGTATGCTCTTTCAGATTATCCAGCGACATTTTCAAATTCATGGCAATGCCTTCCATGGCAGCGTGGATCATATCCCTGCGCTCGCTGGCAAGGCTGAGTCCCACAAATGCTCCATGAATATTTATTGATTTATCCTGTGATGTTCCCCCGGCAAGACTTGGATTGAAAATAATCCCCCCTGACCCTACCGGCACCTGTTTAATTTCTTCCGTCATCTCTGTATACGGATCTTCCTGCGCCAGCAGATCTCTGCAAAGATTATCTCTTACCCAGCGAAGGGAACTGCCTCCGGCAAAAATGGAAAATGCCGATGTATACATGTGATTCTCAATATGTGCAAACACATACGGTTTTTTCTTAAAATCAAGCACCGGCTCCACTGAATTTACTGCAATCCAGGAGGATGATCCAAGAGAAGTATATACTTTCCCTGCCTCATTACCAATGCTTCCCAGTGCCATGCAGGCATTGTCCACACCGCCGCAGGCTACCATTGTCTGAGCGGAAAGCCCGATTTCATCCGCCGCCTGCGGAAGAACCGTTCCGATTACATAATCAGAAGATACGATTTCCGGGAAGATTTCCGGATCAATTCCCGCATCTCTCAAAATATCTTCCGACATGGTTTTCTTTTTCAGACTGTAGGCTCCTATTCCAGATGCATACGAATAATCCATATACATCTTTCCGGTAAGCTTGTAATTGATATAATCCTTGGATCCCAGCACTTTATCAATTTTGGAATAAAGATCCGGATTGTTCTTTTTCAGCCACATCAGCTTGAATACCGAATAGCAGGCTCGCGGAAATCCGTTTCCGGTCTCCATATACCAGGCTTCCTCGTCATGTGTTCTGAAAAATTCTTCCGCTTCTTTCTCTGCCCGCGTATCTGACCAAATCGGAACATACTCTGACAATTCATGCCCTTGTGCATCCATCGGAACCGTCACCAGGCTGTGCCCGCTGATTGCCAGACAGGCAATCTCCTCCGGCTTTGTCTGCGTCTGCTCCATCAGAAGTCTGGTGCTCGCAGCCACACCATTCCACCAATCCGCCGGTGCCTGCTCATGATAACCAGGTGTAGGATAGCATGTTCCGTATTCTATAAAAGATTTGCTTAGAGTTCTCAGCTTCTCATCATACAGGCTCGCCTTTACGCCGCCTGTCCCCAAATCATAAGATATAAACTTTTTCATATTGTATCCTTCTGCAATTTCTTATTTTGCAAACAAAAGTGTACTTCCGCGTTCCCCTGGCAGTATGGCCTTTGTTCCACACACGAGCAGGCTGCATTAATTCACTTTCTATGATATAAAAATATCCTTCACTTTTCGAGACACTGCATCCGCCAGCTGTCTGTGTCCTTCTTTCGTCAGGTGCATGTAATCCACAGAATTCGGTGCAGTTTCAATCTCCTGATTAACGTCCAGATACCAGCATCCAAGATCGTCTGCAAGTTTACTGTATACAGCGGACAATCCGGCAGATTTCTCCGCACAGCCGTCCCCCATGATCTCTCCCAAAGCCGCCTGTTTGTATCGCGGATCAATATTCTGAGGCGTCATCAGCAATACAGCCGGAACTCCTCCTCTCCAGGCATCTGCTGTCACCATCGCCTTCTGCAGCAAGCGCCGCATTCCCAGGGCAATACACTCCGGCGTACAGCCAAACCGCTCTTTCGTATCATTCGTCCCCAGCATCACGATCAGAAGATCCACGGGTTCATGAGTCAGAAGACACGGCGAAATGTACGCCAGCCCCGACATATCTCCGTAAATCGGATCATCAAATACGGCAGTTCTGCCGTTCAGTCCTTCTTCTATTACCAGGAACTCATCTCCCAGCCGTTTCTGCAGCAGGCTGCTCCAGCGCGTCTCCTCATCAAAACGCATACCTGTTTCTGCGCAGTAACCGTGGGTATTGGAATCTCCAAAACAGACGATATGTTTTTTCATATGTTTTTTCATATATCCCCCCTGCTGCGGATCATTCAAAGCTCTGTACAATCTCCAGTGCCGACTGGGTATTGATGCCAAAACGTTCAATTCCCATGTCAACCATCTCCCGAAATTCTTCCTTTGTTCTGATGCCACCTGCAACCTTCACTTTGATTTTCCCCTTTGTAATCTCTCTGATCTTGCGAATCCTATTCAGATCCAGCTTGCCCGGAACCCATCCGGTTCCTGTTTTTACAAAATCAGCACCGCTCTCCATCACCAGTTCGCAGGCTTTGACCATTTCCTCGTCCGTCAGGCAGTTAATTTCAATAATAACTTTTTTCAGAATATGTGACGGCATGGAAGAAATAATCGTCTTCAGTTCATCGAGCACATAATCGTACTCTTTATTTTTCAGTTTGCCGATATTCATCACGATATCTATTTCCTGCGCACCATCCTCTACCAGGTGTTTTGCCTCCAGCATTTTGACATCTGTCAGATGTGCGCCTCCAGGAAATCCGACCGGTGCTCCGACATAGATATCATCCTCATCCTTCAGCATTTCTGAGAGCTGTTTTACCCAGCACGGAAGTGCATGAACATTAATAAAACGGTATTTTTTTGCAATCTCAACTACCTGTTCGATGTCTGCCAGAGTATGATGCGTCCTCACCGCGCTTATGTCAATCATCCTGGCTGCTTCATATGATGTCATCTTTCTACCTCCCGCTAAGCCCTGTTCTTCATTTCTCTTTCCTCTAATTCATCCTCTGTCACTGCATCTTCCAGTGTAAATGAAAGGATCTTCACCTGATCCGCTTCTGCATTCATCAGTTCTCCTCTCTTGTATCCGTGATGCATGATCATAATCCGGTCTGCCAGCGACAGCACTTCCGGCATCTCGGAAGAGAGCAGGATAACCGCCACACCCTGTCTGGACAAATCGTCAATGATCTTGTAAATTTCATTTTTTGCTCCAATATCAATCCCATGAGTAGGTTCATCCATAAATAAGATTTTGGGATTATTCATCAGCCATCTGGCAACAATCGCTTTCTGCTGGTTTCCGCCCGACAGATTGACGATCGGTGTCTCCAGTGTCGGCGTCTTGATCCTTAATTTATCCTTATATTCCTGTGCCAGTCGATTGCTCTCCCGGTCATTGCGGATGCCGTGTCTGGAATGCTGCTTCTCATACACAATCATCTCATTTTCTTTTACGGACATTTTCAGAAACAGTCCCTGGATCTTACGCCCTTCCGGGATCAGGCCGATGCCCAGTTTGATCGCGTCATCGCAACTTCCGATATGCACTTCTTTTCCATCCACAAAAATCTGTCCAGATTTTATCATATTGGCGCCAAAGATGCACTGCAACACTTCCGATCTGCCCGCGCCTACCAGTCCGGTTAGCCCCAGCACTTCTCCGGGATACAGGTCAAAGGATACATTTTTTACCTTTCCTGCCATATCATAAAGATTGCGCACCGATAACACCGGGGTTTTATCTGCATAGTCTGTCATGAAATTTCTCTGGTTAATTCCCTCGAACTCCCGGCCCACCATGTAGCTTACCATCTTCTGCTCGCTCATCTCGCTGGCAGGTTCTGTGATGATATGCTCTCCGTCACGCAGAACGGTAATCGTATCCGCAATCCGCATAATCTCTTCCAGTTTATGTGATATATATAAAATTGAAACCCCCTCATTTTTCAGCTGCATGACTACTTTCAGCAGAAATTCCACTTCCGTGCTCGTCAGTGATGAAGTAGGTTCATCCATAATAATCATTTTTGCGTTCAGAGAAACCGCTTTGGAAATTTCCAGCAGCTGCTGCTCTGAGATACTCATTTCTTTTACTTTTTTCTTCGGTGAAATATAGCTCACGCCCAGTTTTTCCAGATATCTGGCGCAGTTGCTGTTCATCTTTGCATAATCAATCATGCCAAACCGGTTGCGCGGCATACGGTTCATAAATACATTTTCCGCCGCTGTCATGCTGCCAGCCAGCGAAAGTTCCTGATGAATCATTGCAATTCCTGCATGTCTTGCTTCATTTGTCCCAGAAAACGTGCATTCCTTCCCTTCAAAAATAACTCTTCCGGACGTACAGCTGTATACTCCGGACAATATATTCATCAGGGTCGACTTTCCAGCTCCGTTCTCGCCAACAATCGCATGAATCTCTCCTTTCGCGACGTCAAAAGAGACTCCTTTCAGCGCAATCGTTCCTGGAAACTCTTTCGTAACATTTTCTATACTGCAAATAATTTCTCGTTTCATACACGGCCTCCAGTTCAAATATCAGTTTAAATTAAGGAGGAAGAATTCACTTCCTCCTTATATTTCGCATTCAAGAATGCCCCAGCATTATTCAAAATATTATTCGAAGAACTCCGGGAACAGGTCTTTTACGTTGTCGGGAGTTGCAATGATAGCTTCATAATTGTTGAACTCGTCGCAATCCTGGTCTGCAACCAGTTTGTTGAATGCACAGATGACAGGCTGATATCCCTGGTTGAACGGATCCTGGTCGATTGCCAGACTGATTGTTCCGTCTGCGATGTAATCAGCAACTGCTTCCAGAACATCGTGACATACCAGTGTCACTTCGCCGTCTTTTCCTGCATCTTTCAGTGCTTCTGCTGCTCCGGAGGGGCCGCCTGCTGTACAGTAGATTGCGTCAATGTCCGGATTAGCGGTCAGGATATCTGTTACCAGGCTATATGTCTGCTCTGCATCATCATGAGCCTCATATTCGCCAACCAGTTCAAAGTTACCCGCTTTATCTACCACATCCTC
>CAKRNX010000104.1 GCA_934371475.1 uncultured Lachnospiraceae bacterium | reverse complement strand
GGGAGATACAGATTATATGGATATCCAGGAAAAATATATGCGTCAGACCAGGAGATTTGTGGATGGCTATACGCTTGAGCATGCGCCGGAATATTTCAGCAGCTTCTTCACGGTATCGTCCATTCTGGATTCGGATCGGTGATCTGGAGAAAGTTATGTGCAGTTCCTTGCCTGTAGAATAAAATCAAAAGAGAGACACATATCAAGAATGTTTCCGGCAGAATTGCAGAAAACGGCGGGGCATGACATTCGCGGCAGTTGGCGGATATTCAGACAGAAATAGCTTCCGGCTCGCTGTCCGTGTGAATAAATATAAGAAAATCTTTAGAAATACACCGGGAATAGAGGTTTCATGAAATTTTCGGATATGCTATAATGAGTAAGTCTGTTTAGAGAATTACAAAAGTAAGGGGGATTTGTATGAATTCATTTAAGGAATGGCTGTCAGATTATCTCCGGTATTTTATTTTGGCACTGGCAGTGCTGCTGGCCATCGGGGCGATCGTGCTGGGAGTTAAGTTATATCAGAGTTCACAGCAGACATCGGCTCCTGGAGAGGGAGGAGCCCAGAATGGCAGTATCACGGAGAGTGGTTCAGAGACGGAAGGTCCGGAGATCCGGATCATTACAGAGAGCAGTAAAGCTGAGTCTGAGAGCGAGACACAGAAAGAAACAGAGACGGTAAAGGCAACCGAAACAGAGAAAGCGACTGAGACCGAAACAGAAAAAGTTACAGAAAAAGTAACGGAAAAAGTAACGGAAAAAGCGGCGGAGATAAAGAAAGCATCAGAAACAACCAAAGCGGCGGAGACTTCCAGAGAAACTGAAAAAGCAATTTCTCAGGGAGCTGCATCAATCCGGAACAGCGGAACACAGGCCACACCGGGAGAGACAGCAGTAAGCGGCAATAGCGGCAACAGCAGCAATGCTTCTTCCGATATGATTGTTGTAGGAGATGATACGCCTAACAGTTATAATCAGGGTATGCAGTCGGGAGGAACAAAACAGACGGAAGCACCGGTCACAGAGGCACCAGAGACAGACCCGCCCCAGACGGATCCGCCTGAAACAGATCCGCCGGAACCGGTTTATCTGACGATGACGGGAGCCTGCTATATCAGAAGCTATGCAGATTACGGAGACAACATCATTGGAGAATATCCGGCGGGAACAGTTGTGGAGTTTCTGGAAGATGTGGGCGGCTGGTACAAAGTGCAGATAGACGGCATGGTAGGTTACATGGGGGCACGCTTCTTCCGGTAGATTATGGCAGAATAAGAATATCGCTGTACACATATTGGGGAATATAAAAATAAGATACGTTGTGGATATGAGAGAAAGAACAGATTTTTGTAATATAGCAGAATTCTGTTCTTTTTTCTGCTATGGGAAATTGCTAATGCAGTCTGCACATGCGCGGAACCAAAGCCGTGCTGTCAAAATAGTGGCCTGCAGGGGATGCGAGGCATATAAAAAGAAACTGCCGCATTAACAAAAATTTATACTACATATAAATTAACTGTGTTTGAAAATCTATATGTAGTATAAAAGTTTCTTACTGCGACAGCCCCCTGTAGCTTTTTATAGAAGATCCTGTAATGTGCAGCATCAATACAGATAGGAAATCTGGGTGAGCGGCCAGTAGCGCAGATAAGCTTTGCCCAGGATCTTGTCTTTTTGTACGTAACAGAACTGCATAGCCTCTTCTTCTGTAGTAGCAACCCCGGCTTGCAGTGCTTTGATGGCCCAGTAACGGGCATCGCTGGAATTGTTGCGGTTATCGCCCAGCATCAGATAGCAGTCATCCGGAACTTCGAAGGTGAAGCCATCATTCTTGACAGTCCATTCTTCCTTCAGATAATCTTCTTCCAGCGGAGTGTCGGAGCCGTCGATATAGATTTTGCCCTGACGGATCTCTACGGTCTCTCCGGGAAGTCCGATAATACGCTTGATATAGTTAGTCTTTTTGCCCAGAGCCTCATCCACCGGATAGCGGAATACAGCGATATCTCCGCGCTGCGGATCAGAGAAGAGATAAGTAAGACGTAGCCCCAGAAGTCTGTCACCGGGCTGAATGGTGTTTTCCATGGAACCGGTGGGAACTGTGGCATTTACAATAATAAAATTATTCAGAAACAGTGCCAGAACAACGGCTACCACGATAACTTCAATCCAGCTGATCAGTTCTTTCATAGGTGATTTGGCCCCTTCCGCATTATTTCCTTTTGATTCGGTGGGCTGTGTGTCAGTTTCTTTTTCCATGCTGCAAAATCCTTTCTAAAAATAAAATATTCGAGAATGCCATGGCATTCTTACTGCGAGGTGAGAGTTATCTCACATCTGGTATAACGATCCGGTCAGATTAGAGCCTGACCTTTTATTTATATTATAGCACGATGCAGAGCAGATTGTCATTATTTTTTGTCTTATTGCTGTATAGGGGGAAGTTTGCAGAGGAGAAAATTTGGTGGTGAAATACCTTAAATATTTTCTAAATTTGGAACCAAGTCTTGTATTTCAGTTTTCTGCATGGTATGATATTTAAAATTATGGGAAATGGGAAAGCTTTAAAAAAGAGAAAATTCAGATACAATGGAGGATATTTTATGAAAAATAAGACCAGAATGTGGATGTTATCTCTAGCTTTGGCGGCAGCGATGGCATTTTCCCTGACAGGATGCGGCGAGAAGCTGACAAAAGAGACCGAGACTGAGACTGTGAAGCAGACGGAAGCACCTACCGAAAAGGCAACCGAGAAACAGACTGAGAAAGCAACCGAGAAACAGACCGAGACGGAAACAGAGACTGAGACCGAGGCAGACCGTGAGATGACTCCGGAGGAGGAGAAAGCTTCTGAAACCGAGTTAAAGGGAAATAAGATCCTGTATGCGATGGATGACATCAATGTAAGAACAGATCCCGGCACAGACGCGGACATTGTCAGCAGTTTTGATCAGGGGCAGGAAGTGACTGTGACAGCAGAGACCAAACACTGGTACAAGGTTCAGCTGGATGGTTACAGCGGTTATGTCCGCAAGGATGTACTTTCTGAGACAGCGGTGGAGCCCAAGTCAGCAGAAGAACGTCAGCAGATTATGGAGCAGCAGGGGACAGCATCCGCTTCCTCAGATACTACCGCGACAGATCTGGAGTATGATGTAAGGACTTACGCAGAGAGCTTTCCGCTCATTCTTTCTTCCGATGCCAATATTCGTTCCACACCCAGCCAGGATGGCAGCGTGGTGACTACCGTCAGCAGCGGTTCTACCATAACGGCACTGGGCGCGACAGATCGCTGGTATAAGGTGGAGTATGACGGTACCGTAGGTTATGTAAATAAAAATCTGGTAGAGTAGCAGAGGGAAGCAGGGACTTCCTGATATAGTTAAATATGAGAGCTGCCCAAGTGCATATTGCGGCGGCTCTTTTTCTGTCATAGGAAATAAAAAGTGTACCAACCGAAGTGGAGTGCAGAATGCACAGGCAAAAGAATGAACGAAAAAGGAGAATATTATGAGTACAAGAACAGAAAAAGCAGTAGAAAGACACGACAGAGGATATAATTGCGCGCAGGCCGTTGCCTGTTCATTTGCGGAAGATCTGGGATATGCGGAGGAGACTGTATTTACTCTTGCCGAAGGCTTCGGAGCGGGTATGGGCGGAATGCAGTGTACCTGCGGAGCACTCTCCGGGGCAGTTATGGCTGCGGGAATGAAAAACAGCAGACTGGGCGGTGAAAAACTGACGAAGGGATCTACGTACCTTCTTTCCAAAGAGATGGTTCAGAAATTTAAAGATCGCATTGGCTCAGAGATCTGCTGTGAGATTAAAGGGATTTCCGGCGGAAAAGTCCTGTGCAGCTGCCAGGGATGCATCGAAGAAGCAGTAAAAATTGCTGAAGAAGAACTGGGATTGAGCAAGTAAAGCGGTACAGAGAGGCAGATTACAGTGCCTGTGTGGTAAAAAGATTAGAAAAGAGGAGATATCGGTGTTTGGCGAATGTCATGGCCATATTTTTATGGATGGGATAGATTATAAAAGGGCTGCGGCAGTCTATCAGTCCGGGATTGACAGGGCGGATGTGCGCCGCAAGCTGAAAACTTATCAGAAGCTGGGCGTTACGTTTTACAGAGATGGGGGTGACCACTACGGCGCATCTGAGTATGCGCGAAGCATCGCGCCGGAGTATGGGATTACTTACAGAACGCCGATCTATGCGATCCACAAAAACAGACATTATGGAGAGATTGTCGGTCGGGGATTTGATACGATGAAGGAGTATCATCAGCTGGTACTGGGGGTAAAGGCGCATAAGGGTGATTTTATCAAAGTTATGTTTTCCGGTATTATGGACTTTGGAACGGATGGACATGTGACAGGCACACCGCTGGAACGGGACGAGATACGGGAGATGATCCATGTCGCACATGAAGAAGGTTATGCGGTGATGGCGCATGTCAACGGCGCGCGAACCATTCAGACAGCCCTGGAAGCAGGGGTGGACTCTGTGGAACACGGCAATTTCATGGATGAAGAATGCCAGCAGGCATTCCGGGAAAGCAGCGCAGTCTGGGTGCCTACACTGGTGACGGTCCGCAACCTGGCAGGAAGCGGCCGCTTTTCGGAATCGGTGATTGCCCGGTTAAAAGAGCAGCAAAATGAGAATATCCGGCGTGGATATGCACTTGGTCTTTCAATAGCGCTTGGCAGCGATGCGGGAGCGTACCGGGTGCTGCACGGACAGGGAATAGAGGACGAATATCAGGCGTTTCATGAGATATTAGGAGACGATCCGCAGCTGGATCGCAGGCTTGAAGATGCGGAAAAAACAATCAGGGAAAGATTTCACTCAGAGTAGATTTCTTTTTTACAAAAAGTTTACGTTTTTGTGTGCTTTTGTTGAAATCTGGGCTATAAACTTGCGAAACAGTACCTGGAGTGTTAAGATATAGCTGAAAGAGCAGGGAGTAGAAGCATCAACGTAGAACCCCAGGGTTTGCGACAGAAATATGGAGGGTAAAAACGTGAAAAACAGAAAAAGACAGTTTTTTGTCAGTCTGGCGGCTGTGTCAATGATGGCTCTGACACTGGCAGGCTGTGGAAAACGACTTGGCGATACCTCTGTGACAGAAACAGAGACGGAGAAACAGACAGAGCCGGCAACAGTAAAAGTGACAGAGAAAGAGACAGAGAGCGAGACACAGAAGCTGATTACTTCTGTGGATTACACGTCAAAGGACGGCACAGTAAAGATCACTCTTCCTGATAACACCTGGAAGGTGACTCAAGATGCGGATGAGATGAGGGTCTTTTCCTCCGGAAGTGCGGCAATGATCAATATCGTGCATGCCAGCACGGAAGCGGCCATGAAAAATCTGACCGTCATGACGACAGAGGATGATCTGAAAGCTTCTCTGACCAAGCAGTATTCGGATACGAATGCATATGAAGTACAGAGTTTTAAGAATAATACGATCAATGGCATCAGTACATACCGCTATGTTGTAAAATATAATGCAACGGCAAGAATGTGGGCCTACTCAGTGACTTACGGTATCGTGGCACAGGATCAGGCATATGTGATTACAGGAACTGTGACGGATGAAAATAATACGCTCCTGACCGCAGTGGAGAAATCCGTGGACAGTTTCAGAGTGCTGAAAGATGAGACACTTAAGAATATCACAAGCGATGTGATTTCAGGACAGACTCAGAAAACGACGGAAACCAGCACGACAGCTTCCACTGAAAGCAGTAATACAGAGCTGGCAACTCTGACAGATTACGGTACGGCAGCGACACTGTATGCCAATGATTCTGTTAATATCCGGCTGGAGCCCGGAACAGATGCCGATGTGTTGGGAAGTCTTTCCACAGGAGATCAGGTATCAGTCGTCGGGGAGACTTCTGGGTGGTTCAAGGTAAATGTGAATGGAAATATCGGATATATTCGTAAAGATTTTCTTGTAAACAGTGCTCCGACCAACACGACGGAGACGACAAATTCGACTTCTTCCAGTAACAGCGGTCCGACAGCGGCAGAGCTGGACACAGAGACCAAATACGGAAGTACGGCAACTCTGTATGCGTCTTCTGATGTAAATGTAAGATCTCAGCCGGGAACTGACAGCAGCGTGATCAGCGGGCTGAACAGTGGAAGTTCTGTCAGTGTGATTGGAGAGACCGATAATTGGTTTGTTGTATCTATTAATGGAGTGACCGGTTATGTGTCGAAATCATATCTGACTTCAGACAGTTCCGTGGCAAATAATAATTCAGGCAGCAGTGATAACAGTGGAAGTAATACAGGCAATAATGGTAACAGCGGTAACAGTGGAAGTACTGGCGGAGGCAGTCAGACTATTTCCGGTACAGTGACCGGTTCTACGGTTGATACGGTGACAATCGCCGGTGATGACGGTCATAGCTATACGATTTACACTGGTGAGGCAGATATTTCTACTGTGGACGGACTGTACGACGGTGTGTATGTTAATGTCAGCGTGGACAATTCGCAGACAGCGGCAGACGGCACAATGTATGCGACCGGCGTAAAAGGTTACTGATGATTATCCCAGGGCGACATCCAGTATCATAATGATACTGGATGTCGCCCTGAGACATTTCAGGGATTAGTTCTTCCACTACCACATAAAGCATGGCACCTGCGGCGAACCATCACGCCGGCAGCGAAGCAATGAGCGATTGCCGGTGATTCACTTTTTAAAAATTTACTGCATATCCTAACAGCAGAAATCTTTAAAGGAGTATCTGCATGAGGAATAAGAGATGGATTTCACTGGCAGCGGCTGTCGTCCTGGCGGTGACAGCGCTGCCAATGACGGTTTTTGCTGCTGAAAAGGAGAGTACAGAGGAGAGAGAAAATCTCGAAAGAATTACATTAAATGAAGTAGCACATTCGATTTTTTATGCGCCGCAGTATGTGGCGATCGAAGAAGGATATTTTGAAAGAGAAGGCATTGAACTGACGCTGGTAACCGGCTTTGGTGCAGACAAAACTATGACAGCTGTACTCACCGGGGAAGCGCAGATCGGATTTATGGGATCTGAAGCTTCTATTTATACGTATACGCAGGGAGCTTCCGATTATGCAGTTAATTTTGCGCAGCTGACGCAGAGAGCAGGAAATTTTCTGGTGGGACGCCAGGAAGATCCGGAATTTTCCTGGCAGAAATTGAAAGGTATGAAAGTACTTGGCGGCCGAAAAGGTGGCGTACATATATCAATGTAAATTATGAGACGATTATGATTTTGTGTAATTGGGTGGATGGATTGAATAGTACGAAGAAAAGATAAAAAAATAAAAGAAAAGAGTGGAGCCTCGGCACCCTCGGAACTGGTAAAACGGGGTTAATTAAATCATTCAGATCGTGAACGATAAAATTATTTTAAAGTGGACAGACACGAAAACTGTCCACTTTTTATATGATAGTGATAGAAAAATTAACAGAAAGGATGTGATAGCCTTGCGTAAGCCAACGTATTATCTCTGGCGTAACGATTTTTCTTCACAGGAAGAATTTGAAGCTGAACGCAAGAAATATGCGGATATTGGATTTCGAGTTGTCACATTTCTGGATGGGAATTCAAACACCAATATTCATGATGGAATCAAAGCACTGATTAAAAATCACTGGGATAGTGTATAATTTAACCAGTGTTTTAATTATACGAACTGGAAGTTATCTAAATCTTTCTTATAGGATGTCTAATAACAGTTTTCCATTTTTCCGGAGCAACCTTTCTTGCATCAGACAGATATATTTCATGATGTAATCTTTCCATATTCATATCATTAACATATCCATTCT
>CAKRNX010000103.1 GCA_934371475.1 uncultured Lachnospiraceae bacterium | reverse complement strand
ATGTTAGCACAGGGTGTTTGCTAATAAATAATTATCTATAATAAGTTACTCCATATGCTGTGGAAAATCCAAAGCATGTGGGGTTTTATTTTTGGTCTTTTAATTGAAAATAATTGTAAAAAAATCATAAAATTTATTATAGACATATAATAAACAGAGAAGTATAATAGTACTAAACAACTACTTATACAGGAATCACTAGAGAATGGAGGATCTAGAAATGAGTATCAAAGAACGTCAGCAAAAAGAAAAAAATCATATAACACTTGTACTTGGAATAATTATCATTGGATATTCGACGATTTTAGCGTTACTCGGCCTCGTTGACAAAACCGCAGACCTGTCTATAGTTATACCACGTGCTATTGTAAGTGTAATAATATTCATAGCATTTATTATGTGTTATTTCAAATTCAAAAACACAGAAAAGAACAGCTATGTGTGTATAGGATGTATGCTGTTAGAGTATGCTGTTACGATCCTGACACAGAGACATACATATATGTATGCGCTTGTATTCCCGGTAATGCTTATTACGATCGTTTATATGAGCGTAAAGCTTACACAGATAGTTATGGCTGTCAGTATTTTACTTAACCTCATAGCCGGAATCAAAAATTTTATTTCATATCCGGAGCTTCAGGATCAGTGCTTCATGCAGATAGTATATACGGTCGTGTTCTGTATAGCTACATGTATAGTTGTAAAAGCCTTGTCAAAACATGCAGATGAGAATAATGACGAAATAGTTCGTCAGATGAAGAGCCAGAGCAATATTGCCGAACAGATTAAAAATGACACACAGGAGCTTATAAATAATCTTGACGAAGCTAAGGAAAAGGCGGGCAGCCTTACAGAGAGCATGGATGGCACAAAAAATTCTGTAAGTGAAATTGCAGAGAGCGTAAAATGTACGGCTGAGGCTATCGAAACACAGACAGAAAAAACACCAGAGTCAAAGCCGGGAAAAGCGCCTGAAACAGGGGATCATGTGCCTCTGATCGGAATGCTGTTTCTGATGCTGTGCGGACTGTTTATGGCAGTGACAGAGCTGCTGCGCCTGATTTTCCGTTAAAAACCTCTTGTGTTTTTCAATATCCAACGGAGGTTTGATTTGATAGTACGGACAAGATGCGGTATCTTTCCGTAATTTAATGTGTTTGGTCATGCATTAATTTTAAACCAAGAACCCGACTTTTCGAAGCCGGGTTCTTAATTTAAGCGGGTGGTCTTGACTCGGTTAAATCGCTGCGCCTAGGAATGTGTATCTGCACATGGATAAGGCGAACTTTTTATTTCCAAAGTATGTCTTCGCAGATGTTTACCATCAGTTTTCTCCACAGTGCCCACTGGTGACCGTAAGCATAATTGATAGAGGTAAAATCAACATCCGCTTCTGCCAGACCGTACATGTATTCCCAGATACTTCCTTCTTCTCTGGAAGCAAGGCGAACCATGTTGCCGTCAGCATCCGGGTACAGTTTGTACAGGGATCTGGTCTGAACGAAGTCATAATCACCGTAACCGAAGAAGATCGTCTTATCTTTCAGCTCGGGAATTGTGAAATCAAGGTTGGTGTCACCCATGTAGGGAGCGCTAAGGAACGCGTATGTATCAAAGGCCTCCGGATAGGTGAACATCATATATCCAACGGTAGCACCGCCCTGAGAGAGACCTGCAAACGCACGTCTGGACGGATCATCGGAAGCATTGTAGTTTTCAGTCATATGAGGAAGAATATCGTTGATGACAAACTGGCAGATAGATTCACGATCCCACATGAAATTATCATTAGGAAAGTCTGAACCGTTGGGGGTCACGACAATCGTGGGCTCCATGCGGCCCTCGGCGATCATGTTGTCGAGAATGTTGGCAAGACCGTTGCTGAACCAGCTTCCGTCATATCCGCCGCCGCCGTGGAACAGGACCAGAAGCGGATAAGCTTCTTCTCTGTCTGCATCGTAGCCGTTAGGCAGGTAGACACCGTAAGAGGTTGCGATGCCATCCTCTGTTGTGGCTGTTTCGAAAGAAACGGTACCATTCTCGGTATCTCTCGGCATTTCCTCCGGACGCTGGTCGGTGTTTGCCTGTTTTTCCCCGTCCCATGGAACATAAACAGAAGTCAGAGCCTGTTCGCCGCCGAGATTTTCGGTGTCTTCATCAGGAGCCAGGAAATTAGTATTTGCAGGGTCTGCAACCAGCTGTGCGTCGGTGGCGTCGTCGACAGCGGCACCGTCAGCTCCGCCTACCAGGAAGCGATAGTTGAATGTTCCGGTAGGGAGTGGAATGGTATAGGACCATACGCCGGTGTCTTCGTTGAGTTCCATTTCAGCGGTAGGCCATCCATCGGTCTGCCATTCTACATCGCCGTCGCTCCAGTCGTCCGGCATCAAATTCTGACTGGTTACGAAAGTGGAATGATAGATATCTGAGAATTTCCATTCGCCGTAGATCCGCACACGGCCGGCATCGGGATCTTTATAGCGGAATGTGACATAGTAGCCGGTGGGAGATTCGTCTGATTTCAGGACAGTGGTGCGCTCCAGCGCGTCAAATTCTTCCTGTGTGTAACCGTCCAGATCATAGTCTGCGGCATAGGCATTAAAGCCGCACATCATTGCGCCTGCCAGGGAAGCGGCAACAGCCAGTTTTTTCCAGTGCTTCATAGTAAATCCTCCTTTTGTGTTTGTGTAAGTTCTGAAGTTGTTATGAACATATGGTAGCATGGAGCATTGCGATGATAAATATCCATAATTTTGCGGAACGGCTGAAAAAATTGCAGTGAAAACTATCTTTTTTTGCAGTCGCTGTATAATTTTGTGATGTGAACGGATGCGTTGAAATAGAAGATTAATCTTGCTATACTGAAATCATAACTGCTTCGCGCGCGGAACAAAAGCTGTACTGTCAAAGTAGTGGCTCGCAGGGGAAAAAGCACGCTTTTGTTCAGCATGGTTTATCGGAGCTGTTAAAAATGACAGAAAATGGCAGGAAGCAGAATGAAAAAAGTAAATAGTTATGCAGGGCTGGCTCTGATTGCCTTGGCGATTTTCGGAATATGGATCATGCCGGGAAACACTGTGCAGAAAGCATACGATCCGGAGGCTAAGAGACTGGTATGCATTCTTAATTCTGCAGTTCAGTATTACTGGGCTGATGTGAAGGCAGGGATTGCGGATGCGGGAGAAGAGTTTGGATGTAATATTCTGATACAGCCGGTGGAATATTTTGATCAGCAGGAACAGCTGCGCTATCTGGAAGAGACGGATTTTTATCATACGGACGGAATTATTACGGTAGGGCAGCCTCATAATGAGGCGATCAATCAGAAAATAAAGGAGATTACAGAAAAGGGAGTTCCTGTAGTGCTGCTTGATACAGATTCGCCGGAGAGCGGAAGAGACTGCTATATCGGAAGTGACAATTTCCAGGCGGGGGCACTGGCAGCCAGACAGGTGCTGGGATTTGCCGATGAGGAGAAAATAAAGATATTGATTTGTACGACAGGGCTGGACAGTGCAAACCAGAGCGAGCGTATAAGAGGTTTTGAGAGTATGCTTGAGAAAAACGAAAATGTGGAGATTGCAGATACGCTGATCCGTGATTCAGATAGACTTGAATTTCAGTCTGCGCTGTTGGAAATACTGGAAGAACAAGGAGAGATTAATACAATTTTCTGCGCGGAGGCATCCACATCCCAGGCAGTGGGAATACTGGCAGAGAGCGGTAATTTATCAGAAAAGATACATGTGATCTGTTTTGATAATCTGATACCAGTGCCGGAACTGGTAGCACAGGGAAAGATTGAGGGGATGCTGATTCAGAAAGCGTATGACATGGGATATGAAGCTGTGCGCTATCTGGCTGATAAGAAAGATCATGAAAGCAGAATGGAGAAAAACAGAGATATTTATACGGAAGTAGCATATATAACCGGTGAGGATGCGCTGAACTATGTGGAGGATCAGGGGAGTTCTTTGGAAGAGACACAAGAGGAAAGGTCATGGAAAGTAGAAAAAGGACAACAATTAAAACAAGGCTGACAGGATTTTTTGCAGCGGTATCAGGATTCAGTTTTCTGATGGTACTGCTGTCGCTGTTCTTTTTGTTTTATTCACTGCATTCTTATCAGAACGTATATGCACAGATTTCAGAATGCAGTCAGAGTGCGGAGCTGGTGAAAAATTCCCTTCAGCAGATAGATTTTTATTTGACTGCGGCAGATGAAAAATATTATGAAAACAGTACAGATATGACAGATTTGGCATCAGAGATTGTGAGAACACTGCAGGAGGGAACGCATGAAACAAGTCTTGGCAGGCAGCTGCAGGATATTGGAGAGATGCTTGAAAGCCTGAAAATACAGCAGAAAAATATACATGAAGAAATGTACAGATACAGCCAGGGAGATCTGGCATCTTATGCAAAGGCAGCGGGATACAGTAAGACAGCTCAGAAGATAGAAAATGGGCTGACAGAGAGATTTCACGCAGTGCAGCAGCTGATTATGCAGGAAGTAAATTCGTTTGAAGGGCGGATGATGCTGTTTTTGCGTCAGATTCTGGTTTGCTTTCTGTTGCTGCTGTGTCTGAACGGAGTGTCAGCAGCGGCACAGCTGAGGGATGTTACGATGGCGGTGACCAACCCTGTGCAGGAACTGATCCAGAAGGCCGGGGCGGTACACAGCAATATGATGACAGAAATCAGGGAGCCTGTGACTGTGTCGGAGCGATCGGATGATGACCTGAAAGATCTGACAGAGGTATTTAATGAAATGCTCCGAAAGATCGGTGAGCAGATTGATGCGGTGGAGGAGAATGCGAGGATTCGGCAGGAACTGACAGAGAGCAGATTTAAGGAACTGCAGATGCAGATTAATCCGCATTTTCTGTTTAACACGCTGAACATGGTAGCGGAGAAGGCCTATCTGGAAAACGCGGATGAGACGGCGGAACTGCTGGAGAATATTGCGGAGATGTTCCGGTATTCTCTGGATTTTTCCGGGAAAATTGTCAGTCTCCAGAAGGAACTGGAAGAGCTGGGCAATTATGTGATGATTCAGGAGCAGCGTTATGGAAAAAGAATACGGTTTCGGTTTGATCTGGAAGAGGCGTACCATGAGGTATCGCTGCCTGCGCTGACGCTGCAGCCGTTAGTGGAAAATGCAATCATTCACGGAGTCGGGATGCGCACAGAAAACGGTCTGATCAGGATCAGCAGTGCATACGAGCCGGAAAAGCAGACAGTGCTGCTGACAGTGGAAGATAACGGCGACGGGATGACGGAAGAAACGAGGGTCACTGTTGAAAGCCAGATGGAAAACTACAGCGGAGAAGGAATGAAAGTGGGACTTGGAAATGTATATCTGCGTCTTAAAATGTATTATGAGGGACGGGCACAGATGTGGATTGAGAGCAGGATACATCAGGGAACGAGCATCAGGATCAGGCTGCCTTTCGGGGAACAGGCAGGAGAGGAGAACAGAGAATGTACCGGGTAATGATTGCGGACGATGAGCCGATTGAATGTGTGGCGCTGGAACATAAAATACGGGAGCTGCTGCCGGAGCTGGTTCTGCTGCCAAGTGTGAATGACGGGATCAGTTTGCTGAAAAGCGTAACGGACCAGAAGCCGGATATTGCTATCGTAGATATTAATATGCCGGGACTGTCAGGACTGGAAGCGATTGAACTGCTGAAAATGAAAGAAGTGCATCTGAAAATTATCATCAATACGTCATACAGCGATTTTGCGTATATTCAGCAGGCACTGCGCCTGGGGGCAAGCGATTATCTGCTCAAGCCCGGAAGCAGACGGGCACTGGGAGATGCACTGAAAAAAGTGTGCGCGGAGCTTGACCGGGAACATGAAGCGGAAAAACAGAAGGGAGACAGCCTGGCGCTGATGAGCAGCCTGAGAAAGGTGGCAGAGGAAAAGTGGATGATATCTCTGGTACACGGAGTGCTGGATGAGGAGTGCCACGAGCTGCTGGCAAGAGAGAATCCTCAGATAGACGGAGGAGGTTATTTTACAGCATGGATATTCCGGCAGGAGGAAGGCGTGGATCCCAGGAGAGCAGATGAAATATTAAAAGCCGGCTGTCGGGAACTGTGCTGTTCTGTGGGAGCATTTTATCAGAACATCTCCTATATATTCTTTATGAAACCGCCGTGTGCAGATCCGGAAGAAGAACAGGACAGTATGCGGGAAATTTTTGATTATCTGCGGATGGAGCTTCGGGAAAATGGCATAAATGCCTCCGTAGCCTGCAGCAGATATAAGGAAAACAGAAACACATATGTGGCTGGAGTAAAAGAAGCCGGCATTGCACTCGGACAGATCCATCGCAGCGGTGTATATTTTTTCCGATTTGATGAAGAAAAGAAGGTGGTCTATCTGTTTACAGACATGGCGGACGGGATTGCAGGGGATCTGCTGAGAGGAGAGACACAGGATTGTATGGAGAAGATCCGGGAGATCTGTATGAAGAATCCGGAGATACTGGATGGGGGGATAGAGGAGCTGAAAAGTCAGATGGCACTGCTTCTGACAGAAGTGTTTTCCGGGGGCATATCCCTGTTCAGAACGGAGAAAACAGCGGATATTCAGCTGCCGGTACCGGTATCCTTCTGGCCGGGATTAAGAGACGCGGACACCATGGAAAAACTGATGGCATGGACCGCGCGAAGTCTGGAAGATACGGTATCTGCCTGGAAAAAATCACAGCAGCAGGAAAATATTTATATTCAGAAGGCGATGATTTACCTGAACGAAAGATTCAGAGAAGATATTTCTTTGAATGACCTTGCGGAAGAGCTGAGGATCAGTCCATTTTACCTCAGCAGAATGTTTAAGCAGGAAAGAGACAGTTCTTTTGTGGAAATACTGACAGATCTGAGAGTGAGGGAAGCGATCCGGCTGCTGCATACCACGCATCTGTCAAACCGTGAGATTAGCAGCCAGATCGGATATGCAAGCACAACGTATTTTTACAGGGTATTCAAAAAGACGACAGGTTTTACTGTCAGTGAAATCAGAAAACTCAGATAGAAAATGACATCCGACATATATCTGGAAAATAGTGGAAAAATTGTGAAATTAGATAAAACTAACTCTGCTGTATCTCGAAAAGTACAATATTTTGCCGAATTTTCAGGGATGGAGAAATAGACAAATGATTTCTCTTGTGTTACAATGAACCCATATGGGAACTTGTATTTCCAGACAAATGTACACAGAGAGCGGCTGCGGGAGACCGCAGTTCTCTAAATAATAAGGAGGAAAAACACAAATGGCAAGAAAAATGAAGACCATGGATGGTAATCATGCAGCAGCTCATGCTTCCTATGCATTTACTGATGTTGCAGCGATTTATCCGATTACTCCTTCATCTGTTATGGCGGAAGCAACAGATGAGTGGGCAACCCAGGGACGTCTGAACATGTTCGGACAGACCGTACAGGTTACAGAGATGCAGTCTGAGGCTGGTGCAGCAGGTACCGTACACGGTTCTCTGGCAGCTGGTGCTCTGACCACTACCTACACTGCTTCTCAGGGACTTCTGCTGATGATTCCGAACCTGTATAAGATTGCAGGTGAGAGACTTCCGGGTGTGTTCAACGTTTCAGCCCGTGCGCTGGCCAGCCATGCGCTGTCTATCTTTGGTGATCATTCTGATGTATATGCCTGTCGTCAGACCGGTGCATGTATGCTGTGTGAGTCCAGCGTACAGGAAGTTATGGACCTGACTCCGGTTGCTCATCTGGCAGCTATCAAAGGACGTCTTCCGTTCATCAACTTCTTCGATGGTTTCCGTACTTCTCATGAGATCCAGAAGATCGAGCAGTGGGATTACGAAGATCTGAAAGAGATGACTGATTTTGATGCAATCCAGGCATGGAGAGATCAGTGCCTGAATCCGAACCATCCGTGTCAGAGAGGTTCAGCTCAGAACCCGGATATCTTCTT
>CAKRNX010000102.1 GCA_934371475.1 uncultured Lachnospiraceae bacterium | reverse complement strand
GACATTATCATGCCGAAGCTTGACGGGCTGACCGTGATGGATCGGGTCAACCGGGAGCCGAATGTAAAAAAGCCGGCATTCATTGTGATTTCCGCGGTAGGACAGGAGAAAATTGCAGAAGATGCCTTTGAGCTGGGGGCTGATTATTACATTCTCAAGCCTTTTGATAATGACGTGGTACTTCGAAGGATCCGTCATGTAAAGGAAAAACAGGAACAGCGAGTCAGGGATCCGCGCAGATGGAGCAGTGCGGGTGTCAGCCGCACGGAGTATGTGGAGCGCAATCTTGAGGAAGATGTCACCGGACTGATCCATGAGATCGGCGTACCGGCCCACATCAAAGGATATCAGTATCTGCGGGAAGCCATTATGATGTCGGTGCAGGATATAGACATGCTCGGATCTATCACAAAAATTCTGTATCCGACGATTGCCAAAAAGTATCAGACAACGCCCAGCCGGGTGGAGCGTGCGATCCGTCATGCGATTGAAGTGGCATGGAGCAGGGGGAAGATGGACACGATAGATGCGCTGTTCGGCTATACAGTGAACGGCGGCAAGGGCAAACCCACCAATTCCGAATTTATTGCTCTGATTGCGGACCGGATCCGGCTGGAATATAAAAAGAGATAAGTGTGAGAAACAGTCTTTTCATATCGGATAAAATGAGTTATAATTCTCTGTATAGAGTAGATGTACGGGGGTATATAACCATGAAAAAAATATTATTTGTAGCTTCGGAAGGCGTACCTTTTATTAAAACAGGCGGACTGGCAGATGTGGTAGGATCTCTGCCAAAGTGTTTCAATAAAGAAGAGTACGATGTAAGAGTCATTTTGCCAAAATATATGTGCATGAAAGAAGAGTGGAAAAATCAGATGAATTATCTGACCCACTTTTATATGGATCTGGCATGGCGTTCTCAGTATGTCGGCGTTCTTGAGATGAAATACGAGGGAGTTCAGTTCTATTTTATCGATAATGAGTATTACTTTGCGGGTCCCAAACCCTATGGAAATATTTATCAGGATATTGAAAAATTTGCATTTTTCTCCAAGGCGGCGCTGTCAGCGCTTCCGGTGATCGGTTTCAGGCCGGATATCGTACACTGCCATGACTGGCAGACCGGACTGATCCCGGTATTTCTGAAGGATAAGTTTCATGAGGGAGAGTTTTTCCGGGATATGAAGTCGGTCATCACAATTCACAATCTGAAGTTCCAGGGTGTCTGGGATATGCAGACAGTGAAGGATATCACAGGACTTCCGGCGTACTATTTTGCTCCGGATAAGCTGGAGGCGTACGGGGACGCAAATTACCTCAAAGGCGGTATTGTGTATGCGGATGCAGTTACAACGGTGAGTGATACATACGCGGAAGAGATCAAGACACCGTTCTACGGAGAGCGTCTGGATGGACTGATGAGAGCCCGTTCCAACTGCCTGACAGGCATTGTCAACGGCATTGATTATGATGAGTACAATCCGGAGACGGATAAACTGATCGAGAAAAATTACAATGCCCGCAATTTCCGTAAGGAGAAGATCAAAAATAAACATGCGCTTCAGAAGGAACTGGGTCTGGAGCAGGATGACCGCAAGTTTATGATCGGTATCGTATCCCGTCTGACAGACCAGAAAGGGCTGGATCTGATCGCTTACATGATGGATGAGATGTGTCAGCTGGATCTGCAGCTTGTGGTTCTGGGTACCGGTGAGGAGCGATATGAGAATATGTTCCGCTATTTTGCATGGAAGTATCAGGGCAAGGTATCGGCGAATATCTATTATTCAGAGGCTATGTCCCATCGGGTGTATGCTTCATGTGATGCATTCCTGATGCCGTCCCTGTTTGAGCCGTGCGGACTGTCACAGCTGATGAGCCTGCGCTATGGTACTGTGCCGATTGTGCGTGAGACCGGCGGACTGAAAGATACAGTACAGCCTTATAACGAGTATGAGAGTACAGGTACCGGTTTCAGCTTTGCAAATTACAATGCTCATGAGATGCTTTACACGATCAAGTATGCGATGGACGTATTCTACAACAGAAAACGTGAGTGGAATAAGCTGATCGACCGCGGAATGGCACAGGATTTTTCCTGGAATACCTCTGCGAGAAAGTATGAGCAGCTCTACAATAACCTGCTGGGATGGTAGAAGAAAGATAGTATCAAAAACCAAAATATGGAAAACGGTTTCGGAAAATAGGATAAGGAGACTCTGCTATGATAAAGAGAATGTCATAGCAGGGTCTTTTTTGGTTGCGTGATGACCAGAAGTTGTGTGGCCAACAAGAAATAAGCAGTGCATGGCCTTAGAGCGTGTTTGAAAAACCATTTCCGCGATCTACGAGCCCCACTTTGCGGTATATTTTGTCCTTATTCGGTTGACGTAGCCCCGCTACGCCGCTCTCATTCGGGCGAAATCTCCCACAAACTGGAATTCGCAGCTCACAAAAAGCCTTTTTCAAACACGCTCTAGGGTTTGTGAAAACATACTGATAATAACAATAAATGATTAGGTAATTTTAATACTTGATGCATAATATTAATGACATTATAATGAAATAAAATGTTAAATATAGAAAATATTTATATCAGATGCGAGAATAGAAATGTTTCCAGAGAGTACAGTGATATGCAGTTAGGAGAAAAAGTGCAGGGCGCGGATAAGGAAAAAAATATTTTGGTGAAAGAAAAACTGGCTCACGTAGATTATATGACAAAAAGGTGTCAGTCTATGCGAGAGCATATAGAAAATGTAGCCCTTTTTTCTCAGGAGATTTGTGCGCTTTCAGAACTGAAGGAGCTGGTGGGTTTAGCGGCGCTTCTTCATGATGCCGGAAAACTTGCCTCAGAAAATCAGGAAGATTTTGAAAATATTCTTGAACATGGTAATGAGGTGCATAAGCAGGGGCTTGATTATTCTACTGCCGGTGGGAGAATCGCAGAGGAGATCGTAAAAGAATGGCCTGTTTCGGAATTTGTCAGCAGCCTGATTTATTTTCATCACGGACTGGCAGACAGCATTAATCTGGAAAGCGGGCAGAGTCTGCGGGAACAGCGTATGAAGAAAGAGATTGCATATGATCAGGTGAAAGAGGCATTTTTTCAGCTATATGATGAAGAATTGCTGGAAAAATGCGGGGAACGGGCAATACAGTCATATAAAGAGATATTTGAAAAAGTGAATACTTTTGTTAAGCGTTGTAAATTAGCAGATAAAAGCTGCGGGAACGGATATTTTTACATGGGAATGTATCTTCGGGTTTCGTTATCACTGCTGATGGATGGAGACTGGACAGATACCGCATGTTTTTTTCAGAATCTTCCGTTATCTAAAAAAATTTCACAGGGAGAGATTCGGGAGATATGGCAGAACTGTATTGGTCATTTTGAACAGTATATGAAACATGAAATTCAGAATGATCCGGAAAATGGAAAACAGTTAAATGTTTTCCGGCAGGAGATATCAGATTGCTGTAAAGAAGCGGCAGAGGCGGACCAGAAATTATATCGGTTGACGGTGCCGACCGGAGCAGGGAAGACTCTCAGCAGTCTTCGCTTCGCACTGTATCACGCAAAGAAAAAACAGAAACAGCACATAATACATTTTGCGTTGCTACCGGAGTCTGTTGTGCTGAGTCGGCCTCCTCGTGAGGCCGTGAGTTGAAATAACATGCAGTATGAGAACAACACGGAGCTTGTCATCGGCCTCCTTGCGAGGCCCTGTATTGAAATTGCCGCCGCAGTGTTGCCACAGAGCCCATCAGAACCGGCCCGCCCCAGAGCATGGCGGAGATGAGAAGCGTTTGCCAGCTGTCGGGTGAGGCGAGGACAGGAAAAATCTTTTGCAGGAGCATCAGCGGGCAGGCGGATCCGAGACAGAGCGCGGCGGGCAGCAGGATCCCTTCAAGAGCAGGGAAAGAAAAAACAGTGCTGTATCTCAGAGCAGTCAGTCCCAGAAGGGCGGTGACAAGCTGGCTGCCCAGCAGTCCCCACAAATAACCACTGACACCAAAGCGGGGAACCAGGAGCAGAATGAAGCAGAGGCGGATCATGATACCTGCAAAATTGTTCCAGAATACACGCATTGTCTTTCCAAGTCCGTGCAGGATGCTGCTGATTGTAGAGGAAAGGTACAGAAAAGGACAGATCCAGGCCAGCGTCATCAGGCAGTTGCCCACCTGTTCCCTGTGATAGAGCAGATTGCCGAGAGAAGGGCCAAATAATAAGAAAGCAGAGGTACACAGTACGCCAAGATACAGAGAAAACAGCAGCGAAGAGTGGATCATCGCTGCTATTTTTTTGCCATTTTGCCGGGCGGAAGCTTCTGATACGGAAGGCAGGAGAACAAGAGAATAAGAGCCGGTGATGGCAGTAGGAAATAGAACCAGGGGCAGTGCCATGCCGGTCAGCATACCGTAAGAAGAGAGAGCTGCGGAGCTTTCCTGATAAAAACGTGTAAGGCACAGGGGAAGCAGTGCGGCTTCGGCACTTTGCAGAAAACTGATCATCAGGCGGTTTCCGGTTACCGGGACAGCTGTGGAGAGCAGCTGACGTGAGTCGAAAAACGGATGAGTCTGGAAATTTCCGTTTTCATCCTGCAAGCTGCGGTGTTGTGTTTTATCAAAAATGAGAGCAGCCAGGGAAAGAATGGCAGCAGCAGATTCACCGGCTATCAGACCGGAAACTGCCAAGAGAGCAGACGGACTGTTGTTGTGATATAGCATATAAAACAGCAAAAACGTAGAGCCTGTACGTGCAAGCTGTTCTGCCAGCTGGGACAGTGCGGGGAATGCAGATTTCTTTTGTCCAAGAAAATAGGCGCAAGTACAGCTGTGAATAGTTTCCAGAGGAATAGCAGCTGCCATCAGGCGCAGCAGGGAAAGACAGCGTTCATCGGCAAGGACTCTGGAAGCCAGAAAAGGTGCTGCCAGATACAGAAGGGCAGCCGAGATGCCGGAAAGTGTCAGAGAAATAGTAAGACCGGCAGAAAAATATGCGCGTGCCCGGGCAGGATGGTTCAGAGAAAGACTTTCAGCAGTAAAGCGGGAGATTGCGGTCTGCATACCGGAGGAGGCCAGGCAGGTACAGAAAAGAAAGATAGGGAATACCATCTGATAAATGCCGATCCCTTCCGCACCGATCAGAGAAGCCAGGAATATTTTATAATAGAAGCCAATGAGTCGGCAGATCAGGCTGGCGGCGGTAAGCACGGCAGTATTTTTTATTTCACAGGGAATTACGTTCTGTGAAATAAGAGGTTTCCGGCGTATGCCCCGTGTGGAATGGAAGGAGTATCTGTGTGCCCGTGTGGATGTGTAAGGAGCCACCTGGTGCCTTTGGGTTTCGGGTTGCTTACGAAGCTTACCTATATGCGGAACAAGAGAGAAAAAGATAATTTTTTTCATAATGGCGTTTCTCCGGGAAATGCAGCTTGAAAAAATATATGAAGAAGAAGGGCTTGACAGAACTGCGGCTCGGTGCTATTATTCAAAAAGAAATTCCAAGTAAAAAAGTCGGAATTAATGAGGTGAGAAAATGAAATTTTCCACAAAGGAAAGATATGGGCTGAGAGCCCTGATTGATCTGGCTGTTCACAGTGATGATGCAGAGCCAGTGTCGATCAGCAGCATTGCCGGCAGGCAGGATATCTCAGAGGCATATCTGGAGCAGCTGATGGCGAAACTGAAGCGGGCGGGGCTTGTGGTCAGCAGCCGTGGGGCACAGGGAGGATACAAACTGGCAAAACCGGCTGAGGAGATTTCTGTAGGAGATGTGCTCCGGGCTGTGGAGGGGAATCTGGATGCGGTGAGCTGTCCGGGATTATCCACGGAAGGCTGCGAAGGCAGTGAGGTGTGTGTATCCAAGTACGTATGGCAGAGGATTAATGACAGTATTGCCAGAACAGTAGATGGGATCCGCCTTGACAAGCTGGTGGAGGAGAGCCGAAGCGCATGGGAAAAATTTAGAAAGCCAGGGGCCGGATGCAGTGTGAGAAAAGAGCAGGCAGACGGTCTGTCAGAAAAGGAGAGATAGAAGAGATGAAGAAAATAATTTATCTGGATAATGCGGCGACGACCAAGACAGCGCCGGAGGTAGTAGAAGCAATGCTTCCGTATTTCACAGAGCATTACGGCAATGCTTCTTCCATTTACAGCCTGGGTCAGGAGAGCAAAGAGGCTATGACTGCGGGCCGTGCGCAGATTGCGAAAGTGCTGGGCGCTAAAGAAAATGAGATTTATTTTACAGCAGGCGGTTCCGAGTCCGATAACTGGGCGCTGAAGGCTACCGCAGAGGCATATGCTTCTAAAGGAAAACACATTATTACCACAAAGATTGAGCATCATGCGATCCTTCACACCTGTCAATATCTGGAACAGAGAGGATTTGAAGTGACTTATCTGGATGTGGATGAGTTCGGCGTAGTGAAACTCTCTGAGCTGGAGAAGGCGATCCGCCCGGATACCATCCTGATTTCTGTGATGTTTGCCAACAATGAGATCGGAACTATTCAGCCGATCAAAGAGATCGGTGAGATTGCTCATCAGCACGGGATTCTGTTCCATACAGATGCTGTGCAGGCATTTGGTCAGGTACCGATTAATGTAGATGAGCTGCATATCGATATGTTGAGTTCCAGCGGTCACAAGCTTCACGGACCCAAGGGGATTGGCTTCCTCTACATCCGCAAAGGCGTCAAGATTCAGTCCTTTGTACATGGCGGAGCACAGGAACGCAAGCGTCGTGCAGGTACTGAGAATATTCCCGGTATTGTAGGATTTGGTAAAGCAGCCGAGATGGCAGCAGCTACCATGAAAGAGCGCGCAGCCAAAGAGATTGAGCTGAGAGACTATATGATCAGTCGTGTGATGAAGGAGATTCCCTACACCAGACTAAACGGAGATCCCAAGAAGAGATTGCCGAACAATGTGAATTTCAGCTTCCAGTTCGTAGAGGGTGAGTCTATGCTGATTATGCTGGATATGGAAGGAATCTGCGCATCCAGCGGTTCTGCCTGTACATCAGGTTCCCTGGATCCGTCCCATGTGCTGCTGGCAATCGGACTGCCTCATGAGATTGCGCACGGTTCTCTGCGCCTGACACTCAGCGAGGAGACCAGCAAAGAAGATATTGATTTTACCGTAGATACAATCAAGCGGATTGTTGAGCGCCTGCGCAGCATGTCTCCGCTGTATGAGGATTTTGTAAGAAAACAGAAATAATACTTGTTGATGAAATGAGGGATTCCGCTGTAAGCAACGGGATATCAATTTGCAGTGCTGCAGGCAGATGGTCTGTGGCAAGTACGGAAAGAATAGGAGATCAGATTATGTACAGTGAAAAAGTAATGGACCATTTCCAGCATCCGAGAAATGTGGGAGAGATTGAAAATGCCAGCGGTGTAGGTACTGTGGGCAATGCAAAATGCGGAGATATCATGAGAATTTATCTGGATATTGATGACAACGGAATCATCCGCGATTGCAAGTTCAAAACATTTGGCTGCGGCGCAGCAGTAGCTACCAGCAGCATGGCAACAGAGCTAGTGAAGGGCAAATCTATTCAGGAAGCGATGGAAGTGACTAACAAGGCAGTTATGGAAGCTCTGGACGGACTTCCTCCTGTAAAAGTCCACTGTTCTCTGCTGGCAGAGGAGGCAATTCATGCCGCTCTGTGGGATTATGCCGAGAAGCATCATATCACCATTGAGGGATTAAAGAAACCCAAGGCTGATATTCACGAAGGCGAAGAGGCTGAGAAAGAAGAATACTAAAAGAAATACCTCCAAAACAGCAGATGTTTGTTGCATCTGTCTGTCGCGGAGGTATTTTTATGCCCACCTCGCAGCAAGAATGCTCCGATATTCTTGAAAGAGTGAGAGTTTCTTCCTATTATATAGGGAAGCTTTTGAATGATGCTATGCAGCAAAACAGAGGAAACACCCTGCGGGTATACCATGATGCTGTGCAGCAAAATAGAGGAAACACCCTGCGGGTATACCATGATGCTGTGCAGCAAAACAGAGGAAACACCCTGCGGGTATACCATGATGC
>CAKRNX010000101.1 GCA_934371475.1 uncultured Lachnospiraceae bacterium | reverse complement strand
GGATCATTTCCATCATAGATCACCGGCACGCCAGGTACGATAATTCCCGCTTTCTCTCCTGCGATCTTCGCCACAGTATCACCCAGATACTGCATATGATCCAGACTGATGGAAGTAATCACGCAGGCAACCGGATGCGCCACCGTGTTCGTCGCGTCCAGACGCCCGCCAAGCCCTGTCTCCATAACCAGATATTCCACTTTCTCTCTGGAAAAAATTACCATTCCCACTGCAAACAGGATCTCAAAATATGTGGGATGATAAAACCCGTCTTTTACCATCTCGTCAATGACTGTTTTCACCTGTGTAAACGCTTCGAGAAACACCTCATCTGAGACAGGAACCTGGTTGATCTGAAAGCGCTCATTAATCTTCACCAGATGGGGGGAGATAAACAGACCTGTCCGCTTGCCCGCCTCCTGAAGGATTGTGGCGGTAAATGCACAGACGGATCCTTTTCCGTTCGTCCCTGCCACATGAATAATCTTGTAATTTTCTTCCGGATGTCCAAGCCTTCTCAGCAGCTCGACTGTATTTTTAGCATCATTTTTTTTGGTAAATTTCGGCACTTCCGATATGTAACTAACTGCTTCTTCGTAATTCAATCTTATGACCTTCTTTTCTTTTATGATATTTTCTCTTATGATCTTACAATACTTTATCATTGATTGGATATCCTTACCGGGATTCCTCTCCATACTATATAATATACCTGCTTCCAAGTTCAAGCAATTTTTTTCGCAAGTTTCGTCAATTTCGAACTGTCTGCAAACGACATCTTTTTATTTCTTAAGCTTTTATGAGCTTTTTTCTTCTCTCTTGACACTCATCTGCCGCTGTGCTTATAATAAATACATAGTGAGTTAAACACGCTCTGCGTGTTTTGCTCTGCAGTATCTATATAAAGGTAAATGAGAAGGAGAAAAAAGATGAAAAGAAAAACATTACTGACATCAGCGCTGATCCTTGGCATTAGCTCTTCATTTCTGGCAGGACCTGTCGGCGCAGCCACTGTCGACGAAGTAATGCAGAAGTATGAAGAGGCCAGCAAGAACGCAAAAGAATTCTCTGCCACGATGGATATGAACGCACAGCTGGCTCTGTCTACCTCTTCTGAGACTTCCGGAACCTCCACCATTTCCATGGGCGCAACCGGTTCTTTTGATATCGGATACAAATTAGATCCTGTGACTATGGGCATGGAAGGCTCTCTCAAGGTAGATGCCCTTGGTGTCGGTCAGAATATGGAAATGAAAATGTACATGGTTCCGAGCAACGACCAGTGGGAAACCTACGTATATGCTGACGATGGAAACGGCGGCGAATGGGATTATGAAACGGTTGACGCTTCTGATATCACAGAACTTACCGATATGATGCAAAACATGGATATCAGTCTCTCTGATTTTCCGGGAACCTTCACTCTGGGAGACCAGACAATTGATGTGAACGGCATCTCCTGCTACCAGCTGCTCTCTACCATGACCTGGAGTGATCTGCAGCCTATCATCACTGAAGCGATGGAAGCTGCCGGCACCTCTATGGACGATGATGACTCCGCAGCCATTATGGATGCGCTCTTCTCCGGCATTGTATTTGATATCGAAATTGACCTGGATGAGACCACTTACCTGCCCACAAGACTGTACCTCAATCTTGGCAACAGCGATCTGTCCGCACTGAGCGAACTGCTCGGATACTATATGGCAGCCGACAACTCTGGCAGCAGCGCTGCTCTGCCAAATGTTTCTCTGGATGTCAACGCTCTCTATGTGGAAGCTTACTATGATTACACGACTCCTGTTAATATTCAGGTTCCGGAAGAAGCTCTCATAGCCAAGACCACAGACAACGATCCCAACGTTTCCTCCATCGGAGACAGTGCTGAGAACTTCCTGGATCAGCTGGAAGATGCTGAGAGTGAAAACGAAGAGGACTAATGCAGCAGTTACCGGACTGAAACTTTAAAACTTCCAATTTCAAATTTTCAAAAAAGCTCCATCCAAGACTAATCATCTTGATGGAGCTTTTTAGCATATCTATGTTCTTCTTATTCTTCTACAATATACGGCAGGATCTTTTTCTCTGCCACAGATACCAGTCCAAGATCAGAAATCTTGACTTCCGGGGAAACAGGCAGCGCAGCCGTCACAATACGCAGCAGCGGATTCTCACCTGCCGTCAGGCCCAGTCCTCTCTCAATCTCTTTCATCTCGGCAGCTTCCACAGACAGATGCTCGGCATCCAGCAGGCTCATCAGGCCGCCTACCGGCAGACGCAGTGTTTTTAATACTTTGCCGTCTCTGACCGCTGTCATTCCACCGCCCTGATTTACCATCTCAAGAGCCGCCGCATAGGCATCTTCCGGCTTCTTATAAGCAATCGTCAGGTTATGTGAGTCATGGGAAACTGTGGAGGCCACCGCGCCTTCTTTCAGGCCAAAGTGTTTCACGATCCCAACAGATCCCGTGTCTTTGCCGTGACGGTTAATCACTGCGATAAATACCATGTCATCATCCAGCACTACTTCTCCGTCTTTTACCGGAAGTGTATACTCCTCACATTTCGTCAGACCGGAAGTCAGCGTCAGGTACTCCATGACGCGTACTTTCACGCTTTCTTTTCCAGCCGGTACGTGGAACCGGAAATCATCCAGTGAAAGATTTTTCACTCTCATGGAATTTCTTGTTTCCATCTCATAAGACTCATCCGGTATCTCAACTGCCATCTTTCCGTGCTCAGCTACCAGCTGTCCCTGATAAAAGACAGCGTCTGCCCACAGCTGGGAGAGATCGTCGGTTACGACCATATCCGCAGAGAATCCCGGCGCAATACCGCCCAAATTTGCAATACCGATCTCACGGGCCGCATTGATCGTAGCGCTCTTAATCGCTGTGATTGGATCCATTCCATTTTTAATCGCCATACGAAGCACCGCATTCAGGTGGCCGACATGCAGCAGGTCATCACTCTCTCTGTCGTCTGTACAGAATGAAAGATTATCATAGAAACGGATATCTCTGATGCCGCTCAGAACATCCGCTACATTTTTGGAAATAGAACTCTCTCTGGCATCCACATACATTCCGTTGCGCAGTTTCTCCCGCGCCTCTGCTCCGCCTATCGTCTCATGGCAGGTATCCGGACCTCCGCACAGATATGCGGAAAGGAGACGTCCCTTTACATTCGGGGAATGTCCCTGCAGATACAGTCCGCAGTCCTGCGCTGCCGCAATGATATCCATCATACGCTGATCTCCATGAATAACACCGTAGAAATCCATGATCTCTGCCAGTCCTACCACACGATCCAGCTTTGCCAGCTCTCTGATATCATCTGCGAGAAATTCAGCTCCCGCATTTTCACATCCCGGAACTGCCGGCACACAGCTTGGAATATCTACAAGCTGCCTCATGGGCAGATCTGATGCGCTGTCATGCATATACACTACCGCTTCGCGCCCATACACATTAGCCAGCTCATGCGGATCATGGATAATGGTTGTTGTTCCGTGCGGGATAACCGCTTTGGCAAAATTTCTCGGCGTCATCATGGAACTCTCAATATGCATATGCGAATCAATCAGACCGGGGAACAGATATTTTCCGCCGCAGTCATATACTTTCTCTGCATTGTAAGGGCCTTCCAGCTCCTGCGTCTCCACATGCGCCACAAATCCTTCTTTTACATAAACTACTGCCGGATAAATTTCTCCGGTAAATACATTGACCAATTTACAGTTTGTTACGGCCAGATCCGCCGGTATCTCTCCCAGCGCGGCCTTCAGCAGCATTTTTTTATCTTTCGGCTCAATTCTCATCATATATCTCCTTTTTGTCAGTTTTCCCGGAATAACCTCCTGTAATTATCTGCGGTCGCCTGTGCCACCTCTTCCGGTGAAATTCCACGCAGCTTCGCAATATGCCCGATGACATAGCGGATATACTGCGGCTCGTTCGGCTTGCCCTGCATGGGTGCCGGCGTCAGGGACGGCGCATCTGTCTCCACCAGGATCCTGTCTATCGGCACTTCTCTCACTGCCTTCTGCGTCTCCACATCATCCAGCTCAAACGTTATATTTCCTGAAAATGAAATGTACATCCCCATGTCAAGGAAATCCTGCATCACAGAATATCCGCCGCTGTAGCAGTGCATAATCCCCGGCACTCTCAGATTTTCCCGCATATATCTCCTGGTATCGTCTGTGGCCAGACGCATATGTACCAGGATCGGCTTTCCGATCTTATTTGCCAGAAGCATCTGCCGGATAAATGCCTGCTCCTGCAGCTCATGGGGCACTACGGTATCATAGGCAAAATAATCCATACCGATCTCACCCACCGCCTTCACTTCGGGAAGGCGCACCAGCTGTTCCAGATCGCTCCAGTCCTGGTCTGTTACTTTCAGGATGTCATTCGGGTAAAATCCACACGCCACATCAAACATAGGATCCTTTTTTGCAATCTCAATAGCCCGTCTGGCTTCCTCCACCTCGGTGCAGACAATCATAATCTTCTCCACTCCGGCTGCTCTTGCATTTCCTGTCACCTCATCCCACCGTGGGAACAGCTCTCTTCCGCATACGTGGGCATGGCTGTCAATGATTCCTCTCATCTTTCCTATCTCCTAAAAATGACATTGCCGGAAAATAATACAGAAAACCCGGAACTGTTTTGGACCCTAATGGCTTCAAAACGCTTCCGGGTTTTGCTGTTATATTATTAGGCCAAAGCCATGCAAATCAGAACAATCAGCCATTTACGATTGCAGACAGCTCGTCATCTGATAAATCACCGGCAGCTGAAACTGTGATCTCACCGGACTGGATCTTGCTCAGGATATCCTGTACGTTTGCTACATTCTCTTCTCCTATGCTTGCAGTCAGGTTGTCATTGAACACGATACCTACTGCATCTTCAGCCAGACCGTAGGTTACTGTGGAACCAAACGGTACAGACTCCGGATCAGCTACGTAGTCAGAGCAGATCTTGAAAATTGCATTGTTCAGGAGTTTCAGGCTGGAGGTCATAACTGCAGACTGCAGATCAGATCCTTCCAGAGCTGCATACTGGTCGCTGTCTACACCGATTGCCATTACGCCGTCTTTCTCAGCAGCAGCCTCAATGACACCGTTTCCGGCTCCGCCTGCTACCTGGAATACTACATCAGCGCCTTCAGAAATCTGAGCGTTTGCCAGATCCTTTGCTTTTGCAGTATCCATGAAATCACCAACGTAAGCGGTCAGAATTTTGATTTCCGGATCCACATATTTAGCGCCCTCTGCGTATCCTACCAGGAAGTTATTAACAGTTACGCTCTCGGTACCGCCGACAAAGCCGATTACCTTATCTGCATTGCCCTGCTCACTCTCTGTGTAGTATGCTGCTGCAGCGCCTGCCAGGAAACCGGACTGGTTAGAATCGAACAGAACAGTCAGAACATTCTCCAGATCTCCTGAACTGTAATCTACATCCTGGTCGAACAGGATGAATTTGGTGTCCGGGTAATCCAGCGGAATTGTCTCAAAGTTCTCTTTGTTCTGGAAACCGGTACCTACGATAAAGTCAGCGCCGTTATCAGCTGCATCATAGAAAGCAGCCTCCCATTTTGTAGTATCATCACCCATCTCTACTACTTCTACGTCAAATTTGTCGCCCAGTTCCTCCTGAACTCTCATCACACCTTCGTATGCGGACTGCTGGAAGGACAGGTCATTTTTACGGCCAATGCAAAGAACCAGTTTCAGCTTGTCGCCTTCCTCTGCCTTTGCTTCTGTTGCTCCTGCTACTGCTGTCAGAGAAAATGCCATCAGAGATGCCATTACTGCTGCGGTTGCTTTCTTGTAAGAGTGTTTCATGAGTAATCTCCTCCTTGAAAATGATAAATAATTAGTTTCTATATCAAGAGGCCGAAACCCCTCCGATATCATTTGTTTTGCCTGATCCTAAATCCGATCCATCCAATCATCAAATACCGTATCAGAAATCTTTGCCGTGCTGATTACAGATCCACAGATCTCTGTTTGCGCTTGTAGTACGCACAGAAAATGATGTAGAAAATAATGATAAACGCATAGGGGATCGTTGTAATCAGGTACGGATCCACATTGTTGTTCTGCAGATAAATGGAAATTCCGCTTCCGAATCCGTAAAGCACAGAACTGAACATACCCAGCAGAGAACTTCCTGCCGCCATAGCATTTGTTGCCAATGCGATATACCCTCGTCCTGCCACCATTCCGGCAGTAAAACGGTTTACATATCCCATGGACAGATACATACCGCCCAGAGATGCCAGAATACCGCTGATAAGCATGGCCTCATAACGCACCTTTTTCACTTTAATGCCCACAGAGCTGGCCGCCTCTTCTGACTCGCCCACTGCTCTGACATGAATGCCAAAAGATGTCTTTTTCAGGACAATATAGAACACAATTGCCACGATAAATGCCAGATAGGTCAGACAGTTATGGCCTGATACAACCTGTCCCACACCGGGAATATCCTTAATTACCGGAATGTTCCAGGTTGGAAAAGCGGAAGACGCCAATGAATTGCTGGCATTTTTATCTCCCGTCAGAGAATACAGTGCAAACACGGAGCCGCCGCTGGCAGCCAGGTTCATCGCCACACCGGTGATCACCTGATTTGCTTTCAGATGCTGAATGAAATAAGCCAGCAGCATCGTAAACAGAGTTCCCGCAGCCAGTCCGCTCACTGCTCCCACAAAAAGGCTGCCGGTAAAACCGCTGCCCAGCACACCGCAGAGAGCGGCAATCGCCATCGCTCCCTCAAGTCCCAGATTCAGAAGACCGCTCTGGCTGGCAATCAGTGCCGCCAGTGTGGCAAACAGTACCGGAGTCGTGCATCGAAGTACGGTAAACCAGAAATCAAGTTTCAGAAAAAAATCCATCTCATTCACCTCCCTCAACTGCCTGTGCTGCTTCTGCTTTCTGATTCTGAAGAGCTTCTTTTTCTTCTTTGTGTTTCTTCAACTGATACAGAAAGCGCTCAGACGCAATCAGCATAATCATGATACCCTGAATGATTGATACAATCTCTGAGTCCACATCTCCGCCCCTGGACATTACCAGAGCACCGATACGGATGTAGGAAATAAAGAATGCCGCCACAGGGATCATCAGAGGCTTGGTGCCCGCCAGCAGATTGATCAGAATGCCATCCCACACATAAGTCTGCGAGGTGATCCACTCAAACTTGGTATACATGCCGATCATTTCCACACCGCCGCCAAGTCCGGCCAACATTCCGCCGATCAGCTGAGAGCCCAGCACAACGCCGCCTACATTGATACCTACGTATTTAGCAAAATTTTCGTTGGCTCCGGTAATCTGAAGTTTGCGGCCAAACAGCGACTTATCCATCAGAATCCAGATCACAATAACAACCACAATCATGATGATCAGTCCGTAATGTGTGTTTGTTTTGCTGAACATTTTGCCCAGCGTTGCCGTTTTTTCAAAATTAATGGAAAAAGATCCATTGCTCTTGTCCAGGAAAAACTCACGGATGAACCAGTAACCTACATTAAAGAAAATATAATTCATCATCAGTGAAATTACCAGCTCATTTGCACCTGTTTTCTTTTTGATCACCACCGGAATCACACCGATCACGCCGCCTACCAGAGTTGCAGCCACAAGGATAACGATCTGATGAACGATATTTGGCATTGGACATGCAATAGCGATCGTCGCCGCAGTCACACCTGCAAAATAGAAGGAGCTGTCTGCCACCATGGAGAACAGTCCGCTCTTATGCATGACATTGATTGCCAGTCCGCAGAACACCAGCGGGATCATGGTCTCAACTACATTAAAGAAATTACGTTTTGTCGTAAGCGGTCCCAACAGGAACTTGCGCAGCGCCGTTACGGGATCATCTGCCACAATAAATACAATAATTGCCGCAATCACCAGGGAGATCAGTATCGAGGCTGTTACCCGGATCATGCTGTACCAGTTGAACTTTGCCTTCTTTTTCATACTAAGCCTCCTTCAGTTTCTCTTCGGAATCAGATTTCAGGCCCAGCATATAAAGTCCCAGTTCTTCTTCCGTTGTGGCCGGCACATCGTCCAGAAC
>CAKRNX010000100.1 GCA_934371475.1 uncultured Lachnospiraceae bacterium | reverse complement strand
TATCCCGGATGCAGAGCGTATTTTTGAATATTATCCAAATCAGCTCTCCGGAGGAATGAAGCAGCGTATCTGCATTGCCATGGCAATTATGACACAGAGGGATTTGATGATTGCGGATGAGCCGGGAACGGCACTGGATGTGACGATCCAGGATCAGGTACATAAAATTCTGAACCGTCTGGTGGCAGAGCGGGAGATGTCTCTGATTATGATCACACACTCGCTTGGTGTGGCCAGAGAGCTGACAGACAGTATCAATGTCATGTATGCGGGGACGGTGGTTGAAAGTGCCAGAACTCGTGATTTGTTTCAACATACGCTGCACCCGTACACGATTGGCCTGATGGAGGCAGTGCCGAGACTTGGCGGAGGCGGGATACAGTCTGGTATCTACGGATCCATTCCGGATTATCAGTATCCGCCGAAAGGATGCAGGTTTGCCCCGCGCTGCAGCAGGGCGACAGAACAGTGCCGAATGGAGAAACCGACGCAGAAGGACATGGGCGGAGGACATAAAGTTTCCTGTTTCCATCCGCAGGTATAGGAGGAAGATATGACAGAAGAGATGATTATGCAGATACAAAATCTGAAGCAGTATTTTCCGGTAAATAAAAAAGGGGCGGATGGGAAGCCGCTGTACGTAAAAGCGGTAGATGATGTTTCACTGGATATCCGGAGAGGCGAGGTCATCGGTCTGGTAGGGGAGAGCGGGTCAGGAAAAAGTACAATAGCCTATTCGGTAATAGGAATGTATCATCCGACGGCAGGCAAAATTCTTTTTGAGGGAAAGGATCTGAATGCGTTTAAAAAGAGACCGATGGAATTAAAAAAAGATATTCAGATTGTGTTCCAGGATCCGGGTTCCTCGATGAATCCGCATCAGACAATAAAGGAAATTCTGGAGCTGCCGTTAAAAATCCATAAAATGTGCAGTACCAAGGCCGAGCGGGAACAGAAGATAAAAGAGCTGCTGGAAATGGTAGAGCTCCCCGTCAATTATATGTACAAAACGCCGGGGGCAATCGGAGGCGGTGAAAAGCAGATGGTAGCAATCGCCAGAGCGCTGGCCTGTGAGCCGAAAATGATTATTCTGGATGAGCCAACGTCTGCACTGGACGTGTCGATCCAGGCCAAGATCATCAATATGCTTCTGAAGATTCAGAAAGAGCGGGGGCTGACATACCTGTTTATTACGCATGATCTGAGTCTGATGAGGAATATTGCGACGCGGGTAGCAATCCTTTATCTGGGAAAAATTGCAGAGATTGCACCGGCGGAAGAGTTCTTTTACCGGCCGGAGCACCCGTATACACAGATGCTGATCTCCGCGATCCCGGTGATATCGGAGGAAGAGGAAGCGCTGAAACCGGCCAGGATTGAGTCGCGGGGTGAAATTCCGTCGCCGGTCAACCTGCCAAGCGGATGCAGTTTCCATATGAGATGTCCTTATATTATGGAAGAATGTGTGACAGATGATCCTAAGATGATAAAACTGGATGAGAATCACAGTGTCAGATGCCATCTGTGTGAGCAGAAATACAGAGAAAAATAAAAGGAAACAGGAGGTTTGCTATGAGAGTTGCAACAGATATCGGAGGTACGTTTACAGATATTGTATACATTGATGATGATGGAAAAATCTGCGTCAATAAGAGCCATACAACGCCGCCCAATTTTGAACAGGGAGTCTTAAATGTTATTGAGAAATGTAAGATTGATCCGGAAGCAGTCAGGGATCTGACTCATGGAACTACGGTTGTAATCAATGCGCTGACAGAGCGGAAAGGAGCAAAAACAGGCCTTATTACCACAAAAGGATTTCGTGATATCCTTGAAATCGGCAGAGGAAACCGGCCGGATCTGTTTAATTTCAATTTTAAAAAGCCGCAGCCTTTTGTGCCGCGTTATCTGCGCCTGGAAGTAGAAGAACGCATGGATTACCAGGGAAATGAGCTGATGCCTCTGAGGGAAGAAGATGTCAGATCGTGTGTGGAAAAATTCAAAAAAGAAGGTGTGGAGGCTGTTGCGGTTGTTTTCCTGCATTCCTATATTAATGAGGCGCATGAAAGACAGGCAAAAGAACTAATTGAACAGCTGTGGCCGGAGGTAGCGGTGACTGCCTCTTATGAAGTTTCGAAAGAGTGGAGAGAGTATGAGAGAACGACTACGGCCGTCCTTAATTCCTACGTAAAGCCAAGCGCAAAGACGTATATTGACAAGCTTTACAACAAGCTGGAAGAGATGGATATCAAGTGTCCCAAATATATTATGCAGAGCAATGGCGGAACCACCACATTTGAGGATGCGAAAGAAGTTCCGATTAATATGGTAGAATCGGGACCTGTAGCCGGTATCTACGGCGCAGCGATGCTGGGTTCCATGCTGGGAGAAAATAAAGTAATTGCATTTGATATAGGTGGGACGACGGCAAAATGCTCCCTTGTAGACGGCGGAGAAGTCAAAACTACGACGGAATATAAGATTGAAAAAAATGCCCGCTTTCCGGGATATCCGATCCGTGTGCCGGTAGTCGATATTGTAGAGATCGGAAACGGAGGCGGATCCATTGCCTGGATTGACCAGACCAATTCTCTGCGAGTAGGGCCGGAATCGGCCGGAGCGCTTCCGGGACCGGTGGCGTATCAGAAGGGAGGAACAGAACCTACGACGACAGATGCCAATCTCGTAGTGGGAAGACTGTCTCCGAAGAACTTTGATATGGATGTAGATATGGACAAAGTCCGCTCCGTCATAGAAGAAAAAATAGGAAAAGCTTATGGAATTGATGCGGAAGAAGCGGCAATGGGAATTATCCGTGTGGCAAATTCCAATATGCTGAATGCACTGAAGCTTGTGTCCGTGCGAAAGGGATACGATCCCCGGGAATTTGCGCTGGTAGCGTTTGGCGGCGGCGGTCCCATGCATGCGGCAGCGCTGGCAAAAGAACTGAATATTAAAAAAGTAATTATTCCGCTGGCTGCATCCGTATTTTCCGCATGGGGAATGCTGATGACGGATCTGCGTTCCGATGATATTCAGACTTATAATGTGAAGCTGGATCATCCTGATTACGAAGCAATCCGGGCAGCGTGGAAGAAGCTGGAAGAAAAAGCGTATGCCGATAATGAAAAGAAACAGATCAGGAAAGAGAACGTGTACTTCCAGCATTACCTGGATATGAGATATGTCGGACAGGATCATACAGTAAAGGTGCGTGTGCCGGATGAAGATATGTCAGATGAAAATATTGGAGAATTTATCGAGGCATTTCATAAGGCACATGAACAGAATTATTCTTTCCGTCTCGAGGAGAGCAGCGTAGAGATTGTAAATATGCATCTGGCATCATTTGGCAGAATTGAAAAGACACCCGTCAGAGAGATCCCGGTTCTTTCGTGTACTCTGGAGGAGGCTGTAAAGGAGACACGCGAAGTAATCTTTGAAGGCAGCGGAAAACTTCCGACAAAAATTTATGACAGAGAAAAACTGTCACCGGGAATGAAGATGACGGGCCCCTGCATTATTGAGGAGGTAAGTTCTTCAGCGGTAATTTATCCGGGAATGCAGGCGGAAATTGACAAGTATGGAGATATTGTGATTGAGACGGGGGTAGAAGGATGAGTACAAAAAATGTAGATCTGATTACGCTGGATATTATCCGCGATTCGCTGCTGGCCATCGGTGAAGAAATGTTTATTGCGGTGGCAAGGACATCAAAAAGTCCGATTATCTATGAATGTCTTGATTTTGCGTCAGGAATTACAGACAAGGACGGAAGGCTGCTGACACAGGGAAACGGAGCCTGTGGCTTTCTCGGAATGCTCTCCTCTTTGGTACATTCTGTAATTGACAAGTATGCCAAAAAGGGAGACCTGAAGGAAGGCGATCTGATTATCTGCAATGACCCTTATGGCGGCGGTGGTTCCCATCTGCAGGATGTTGGTCTGATCCTTCCGGTTTTTATTGACGGAGAGATTTTCGCATACTGCGTGAACAAGTGCCACTGGTCGGAGCTTGGAGGAAAAGATCCGGGATATGCGGTAGATTCTTCCGAAATTTATCAGGAAGGACTGCAGTTTCCGTGCCTGAAACTGTTTAAAGAACATGAAATTAATGATACAATTGTAGAGATCATCCGCAGCAATGTCAGACTGCCGGATATGTCAATCGGCGATATGTGGGCTCAGATTTCCGGACTGCGTACAGGACAGAAACGTCTGAATGAGCTGTGTGAAAAATATGGTACCGGTGTGGTAGAACAGGCGATTGAGCGTCTGATCCAGAGCAGCGCAGCTTATTCCAGAAGTGAGGTGGCCAAGATCCCGGATGGTGTCTATACAGCCAGCGGCATGATGGACCGGGATATTCTTGGAAACGGGCCTTTCCATATCCAGGCGGAAGTTACGATCAAGGATGATCAGATGTATGTAGATTTTACAGGAAGTGCGCCTCAGACAAAAGGGCCGATCAATGTGGCGTATGACGGTCTGGTATCAGCAGTCAGAAGTATTTTTCTGGCCTGCACGGATCCGTCCCAGGATGTCAACGACGGTGTATTTGAAAATCTGCATATCACTGCAGAAAAAGGAAGTATTTTCAATGCAGTGCGCCCGGCTGCAGTATCCTGCTATTACGAGTCCATGCAGTTTGCACAGGATCTGGTATGGCAGGCAATGTCCCCGATTGTAGGAAAAGGAAAGCTGACAGCAGGTCATTTTATTACAGTCGGTGCATATTCTATCTCAGGAACACATTCCGTAACGGGAGAGACTTTTGTTGATGTAGGACCGACACTGGGCGGCTGGGGAGCCGGCTGTGACCGTGACGGCGACAGTGCGCAGTTCTGCACCGGTGACGGTGAGACTTACAATATCCCTGCTGAAGTGCTGGAGGCAAAGTTCGGATACCGCGTGACAGAGTATTCTCTGAACACCACAGATGCGGGAGCGGGAGAATACCGTGGCGGATACGGCGTGATCCTTGGCCATGAGGCGCTGAACGAGGGAATGACATTCTCCGGTACATACGGAAGATTTGATTTCCCGGCATGGGGATTTATGGGAGGCCATGAGGGATCCCGGAACGGATTTGACTTTATTCTTGCAGATGGCACATACGTACCGCTGCGGGGAACGGGTTCAAAGATCGAGATGCACAAGGGCGACGTGGCGCGGATGGTGACCGGTACCGGCGGCGGATACGGCAATCCGCTGAAACGCCCGACAGAGAAAGTGGCGCTGGATGTCAAGAATGAATATGTAAGCATGGACGCGGCCAGAAATATTTACGGAGTGATCCTGGATCCGGAAACTTTTGAGGTGACAGGGATCACAGAAGAAAGGAAAAATTTTCAGGAAGTGCAGGTTTAATTGATGGATAAAGAAACAGAAAAACATCCGGGCGCGGTACTCTACCTGGATAACGGAAAGAAAATTGTGCTGGAGCTGCTCCCCGGGTCGGCACCCAACACTGTGAACAGCTTTATCTGGGCGGCGGGCAGAGGAATTTTCGACCACCATCAGATTGAGCGGATTGTGCCGGGGGACTGGGTGGATGTCAGCTATACGGGGTTTGGCAAAAAAGAAGGACAGTATCTGATCCCGTGGGAATATGAACTTCATCCGCAGGAAGACCCCCTGGTTCCCTCATTCGGCTATGTCTGCATGGGTGGATACGGAAAGATGGGAGAAGCGGGCTGTGAATTTTTCTTTCCATTGAGAGACTGCCCGGAGCAGAAAGGGGTGTTCCCGGTATTTGGCAGAGTCGTGGAGGGACTGGAAGAACTCCGGCGTCTTGAAAACCTGGATCTGATCCCGGTAACAGATTATCCGGATCCAAAGATTGTGGTGAATCGCCCCCGCGTGCCTCAGGAGATTGTGCGGGTGGAGCTGATGCTTCACGGTGCAGTTTATCCGGAGCCGGAGCGTATGCCGGGTGAAGAGATCCCGGAGTGCTGGAAGATGGCAGGGACGGCATCAAAATAACGCAGGCATTCCTGCGGTGAATGACAATAACCTCTTAACAGTAAAATGAGTGTATCTGCAGAAGCGTTTCAGAGAAAAAAACATCTGTGGGTACACTCATTTTAACCGAAGCAAGGAAGTCCCCTGCTTCAATTGTGAAAAGCAATAAGCAGTGGGTGGGGACTTGCTTGTATCAGGAGGAGTGCAAGCTCCTCCTGATAAACTGCGGAGCAGTTATTTGGTTATGAGCAAGTAGCAAAGCGGATTGCGAATATCCGCTTGACTATCTATACGGTAATTACCTGTATCTGCTTTTCGGTCAGCTCGCTCTCAAGCGCCGGGCTGATACAGCAATCTGTGATGACAGACAGAGCGCAGTCTTTAAGGTTCATCGGAACGGTGCCGTGTCTGGTAAATTTCTCGCTTTCTGTCAGAACCACAACACGTTCGGCCTGCAGGGCCATATCCCGCACTGCCTGAGCCCTCATCTGATCTTTGTTCGTAAATCCTACTCTGGAAGAATAGCCGTCGGTTCCCACAAAAAACAGATCAACAAAAAAGTTTTCCGCGCACTGGCGCACCATGGGGCCCACCATGACCTGGGCATCCTGCTGGTAGATCCCGCCAAGAAGGATGACCTGAAAATTGGATTTCCCGCGGATGTAGTCGGCAATGAAAGCGCTGTTGGTGATGATGGTGAGATCTTTGCGGGAAGCGGTGAGAGCGTCCGCCAGCAGCGCACAGCAGCTGCCGCTCTCGATCATAATCGTATCGCCGTTTTTGACAAGTTCTGCGGCGCGTGTGGCAATTTTTCGCTTTTCTTTATAATGGTAGGCGATCCTTCCGTTGATATCGTCCGGGTTGCAGAGGGAGGCAAAACCATGCTCGCGGCGGATCAGGCCTCTGGCTTCCAGGCTGTCCAAATCCTTGCGGACAGTTACCTGGGAAACACCCAGTTTTTCAGAGAGAAGCGCCACTTCCATTTTATTTTCCTGTGTCAGTAATTCAAGAATTTGGTTGATTCTGTTGTTCATTTTTACCTCCGATCAAAACCTTGGCATCTTACACGTCTTTTTCAAGTATGCTCCAGTATACTACAGAATATCGCAGCTGTACAGGTTAGAAAAATGCGTTCACTCCATGATCCAGAAAGATCTGCCGGTACGGGTCCAGATCCTCGCGGTGCAGGGAAGGCCGGCCGCTGTAGGCATAGCCCTGGTTTAACATAGTGTACTTGTTTTCTCCAAACTGATGGAAAGGAAGGAGCTGACAGGAGGAAGCGCCGACCTGCCGCAGTGTTTCGGCCAGATGGAGGGCATCCTCTAAAGTATCATTAAAATCCGGGATCACAGGGATCCTGGGGAGAACTGTTTTTCCAGCCTGGATCGCGCGGGTCAGATTCAGGAGCGGAAGCTCGTTGGATACGCCGGTGCCTTCTTTATGTTTCAGGGGATCCCAGTGCTTGACGTCAAACAGCACATAGTCTACCAGCTGTATGAGATCAGAGAAAATCTCAGGTCTGGCGAAACCGGTTGTCTCGCAGCAGGTGTGCAGCCCTTCTTCTCTGGCGGCCAGCAGAAGCTCCATGGCAAATCCGGGCTGAGAGAGAAATTCGCCGCCGGAGAGAGTGATGCCTCCGCCGCTTTCCTCATAAAATGGCTGATCCTGCAGCACGGTTCCAAGGATCTCTTCTACACTTTTGATTTCGCCTTCTGTCTTCAGCGCCCCGTTTGGACATTCATTCACGCAGGTTTGGCAGAGAGAACAGGAAGAGGGGGAGATGAAGGGATATCCTTCCCGAAGTGAAACGGCACCGGAGGGACATACAGCCAGACAGTGTCCGCAATTTAGACATTTTCTGTCATCCCGGAGGATCTGGGGTCTTGCATACTGACTTTCCGGATTGGCGCACCAGCGGCAGTGCAGCGGGCAGCCTTTAAAAAAAACGGTGGTACGGATGCCGGGTCCGTCGTTGACGCAAAATTTCTGAATATTAAATATAGTACCTGTTCTGGTTCGATCTGCTTTTCTCATCATCTGACCTCTTTCCTTAATTTATTCCCGCGGGCAATATTGCAAATATGTTCATAAGATTTTGTTTCTGTATGAAGTAGGGTGTCAGGACACTCTGCTTATAGTTTGCACGGATTGTTACGTGCTTTGAACTCTCATAGATTATAGCACAGGATTCGTTTGAAAATCAATAAAATAGTTACGAACAAAAATAAAAATATTTTCATTCAAAAG
>CAKRNX010000099.1 GCA_934371475.1 uncultured Lachnospiraceae bacterium | reverse complement strand
GTTTTGCTTCTTTCATCTCAGTCTCGGTAGCTGCGCCGACACGGATCACAGCAACACCGCCAGCCAGTTTTGCCAGTCTCTCCTGCAGTTTCTCTTTATCAAACTCAGATTTGGTTTCTTCAATGAGAGCTTTGATCTGATTTACTCTGTCAGAAATCTCCTTCTTGTCGCCAAGACCGTCTACGATGATGGTATTCTCTTTACCAACCTTCACAGATTTTGCATGTCCCAGCATATCCATGGTAGCATCCTTCAGTTCCAGGCCAACCTCCTCAGAAATTACCTGACCACCTGTCAAGATTGCAATATCCTTCAGCATTTCTTTTCTTCTGTCGCCATATCCTGGAGCTTTTACGCCAACTACCTGGAATGTACCACGCAGTTTGTTTACAATCAGAGTGGTCAGAGCCTCTCCCTCGATATCCTCAGCAATGATCAGCAGCTTTCTGCCAGCCTGTACGATCTGCTCCAGCAGCGGCAGAATCTCCTGAATATTGCTGATCTTCTTATCAGTAATCAGGATGCAGGGATCATCCAGAACCGCTTCCATCTTCTCTGTATCAGTTGCCATGTATGCGGATACATATCCACGGTCGAACTGCATACCTTCTACCAGATCCAGCTCGGTCTGCATGGTTTTTGACTCTTCAATCGTAATGACACCGTCTCTGGAAACTTTTTCCATAGCGTCTGCAACCATCTCGCCGACTTTTTCATCCCCGGAAGATACAGCAGCAACTTTTGCGATCTGCTCTTTTCCGCTTACTTTCTGGCTCATTTCCTTAATTTCAGCTACTGCGATATCAGTAGCTTTTTTCATTCCTTTTCTCAGGACAATGGGATTAGCGCCTGCTGCCAGGTTCTTCATTCCTTCGTTTACCATAGCCTGTGCCAGAACAGTTGCTGTAGTGGTACCGTCTCCGGCTACATCATTTGTCTTGGATGCAACTTCTCTGATCAGCTGTGCACCCATATTCTCGAAAGCGTCTGCCAGATCGATCTCTTTTGCGATCGTCACACCATCATTGGTGATCAGCGGAGCCCCGTACTGTTTGTCAAGAACTACGTTTCTTCCTTTCGGTCCCAGTGTCACGCGAACGGTATCTGCCAGTTTATTTACACCAGCTTCCAGAGCTTCTCTGGCTTCTGCACCAAACTTAATTTCCTTTGCCATAATTCATCAATCCTCCTGAATATTTTCATTTAACGGTTCTTCCGGCTGCCTGTTACTCTACGATTGCCAGAATATCACTCTGTTTTACGATAATATATTCTTCATCTTCCAGTTTCACTTCATTTCCTGCATATTTGGAATAAATTACTTTATCTCCGGCTTTTACCTGCATGGTAACTTCTTTGCCGTCAACCATTCCGCCAGGACCTACAGCAATTACTTCTGCTTCCTGGGGTTTTTCCTGAGATTTCGTAGTCAGGATAATGCCTGATTTTGTGGTTTCTTCTGCTTCTAACTGTTTCAGAACAACTCTGTCACCTAACGGTACTAATTTCATTTTATATTCCTCCTTACAAACCTTGTGTCATGCACTTTTCTGGCTGTATCTTTCAATCTTTGGCTTGCTAGCACTCACTTACTTCGAGTGCTAACTGATGGTTCTATATTAGTGAAAAAGCCTGAAAAGTGCAACTGTAAAAATACGGATATATTTTAACAAAATATGCTATTTACTCAAATATACTCATTTTTTCTCTGTTTTTCTTATCTTTTCATTTTTTCATCTGCTGCCATTGTGCACAGAGGTGAGCATCCATCTCACATCTGACAGAACAAAAGTGTGCTTCGCCCCCGCGCCCCCGCGGATCACTGCTTTGGCAGCACAGCTTTTGTTCCGCGCGCGAGCAGGCTGCTTTTCTGCGAGCTGCGCATCTGGCCGGAGGCTTTTTCTTTCACAGGACGCAATTTCCTGTGAAAGAAAAGGCGCGCCGCTTCCGGCACCGAAGTACCCGGAATGCGACGCGCATTTAAAATTTCAGATCTTCCAAACCCCGTTTCTGACTGAAAAGGCTCCCGATGCCTGATCATTTTTCTCTGCTTATCACAGCTTTTTTTCTTTTTTGATCTTTGCCAGCTCATCAAACACGACATCATTGAGCACCTTGATATAGGTGCCTTTCATGCCGGAAGATCTGGACTCAATCACACCGGCGCTCTCAAACTTGCGCAGTGCATTGACAATCACAGAACGGGTGATCCCCACACGGTCTGCAATCTTGCTGGCAACCAGAACACCCTCGCTGCCGCCCAGCTCATCAAAAATGTGGATGATTGCCTCAAGTTCAGAATAGGAAAGCGTGCTGATCGCAGATTTCACAATCTGAACCTTGCGGTTCTCTTCCGCATTCTCCTCATTGACGGAGCGCATCATCTCAAGCCCTACCACAGTTGTGCCGTACTCACTGAGAATAATATCGTCAATCTCATACTGTCCGTCGCATTTGTACATAAACACGGTTCCCAAACGCTCTCCCGCAATATCAATGGGATTAATGATAGCCTGATACTTTTTCACATCCTGGCCTTCAAATCCCAATGTTTCCAGATTTACATTTTCTTTTGTGGAAAGCACGCTAAGAAAACGCTCGTTCAACAGCGGATCAATAAATCCGCCTACCTTATCCACAATCAGCTCCTTAATCTCCTCCACGCCCTCGCACTCGCTGACGCCAAGAACCTTGCCTTTGCGGCTGATCACAAGGATATTAGAATCCATAATCTCTGTCAGTACTTCGAAGATATCATTAAATACAACCTTGCTTGAATTGTTGTTATGCAGAAGCTGATTAATCTTTCTTGTTTTATCTAATAACTGTACACTCATGCCTGCCTCCCACATGTCTAGGGTATTGTTGCGATAGGATTACAATGTCTTTCCTCTCTATTGCGCACACAAAAAGAACTTCAGCGTTGTAATCCGATAAATCGGATTTTAACATATTATTGTCTGAAATTCAATAATATTTTAACTATTTATTCGTAATATATCCACAATTTTCATTTGCACACAGCAATTTATTTCCCTTTTCCAGCATATAGCTTCCGCACTCCGGACATTTTCGATCGGACGGTTTCTGCCATGACATAAAATCGCAGTCCGGATTTTCGCATCCATAGTATCTTCTGCCTTTTTTTGTCTTGCGGATAATGACTTCCTTACCGCATTTGGGACAGGATACCCCTGCTTTTTCCAGATACGGCTTAGTATTGCGACATTCCGGGAAGCCAGGACATGCCAGGAACTTTCCGTGTGGTCCGTATTTCACCACCATATTACGGCCGCACTCCTCGCAGACCACATCTGTCACCTCATCGGCGATAGATACTTTATCCAGTGTCTTTTCCGCTTCATTCACTGCTTCATCCAGATCCGGATAGAAATTTTTCACGACAGTCTTCCAGTTCAGTGTTCCTTCTCCCACAGAGTCCAGCAATGACTCCATATTTGCGGTGAACGTCACATCAACAATCGTCGGAAACGCCTTTTTCATCATCTGGTTAACTGCTTCTCCAAGCTCTGTCATGTAGAGATTTTTCTGCTCTTTCAGAATATAGCGGCGCGCCAGCAGCGTGGTAATCGTAGGCGCATACGTGCTCGGACGTCCAATGCCCAGCTCCTCCAGTGTTTTTACGAGCGATGCCTCTGTATAATGGGCCGGTGGCTGCGTAAAATGCTGCTTTCCATCAAAATCTTTCAGCGTAAGCACAGAATTTTCATCAAGCTTTCCGCTGACCAGATTGCTGCTCTTGGCGTCCTCCTCTCCGTCAGAATATACGGACAGGAAACCGTCAAACAGCAGTCTTGACGCTGATACGGTAAAAATATATCCGTTCCCGTTGATCTTTACGGAAGTAGTCTCATACTTTGCCTGTTCCATACGGCTGGCGGTAAAACGCTTCCAGATCAGCTGATACAGCCGGAACTGATCCCTGCTTAACTCTTCTTTCATCAGCACAGGACTTCTCCTGATATCAGACGGTCTGATCGCCTCGTGTGCATCCTGTATTTTCTGCCCCGGCTTCTTCTCTGTAACTACAGAAGTTACATAATTTTCTCCATAGGTTCTGGAAATATACTCTCTGGCAGCCGCATCTGCTTCATCAGAAATACGGGTTGAATCAGTACGCAGGTATGTGATCAGACCTACCGTGCCTTCGCCTTTCAGATCAATGCCTTCATAGAGCTGCTGCGCCAGACGCATGGTTTTCTGCGTAGAAAAATTCAGCACCTTGGCCGCTTCCTGCTGCAATGTACTGGTCGTAAAGGGCAGCGGCGCTTTTTTGATACGCTCGCCTTTTTTTACCTCCTGCACCTGATAGGATGCGCCCTCCAGATCTTTCATAATCTGATCCAGCTGCGCTTTGGAAGATATTGTCATTTTTTTATCTCTGCCATAAAACTTGGCAGTAACAGGCTTTTTCTCGCCTTCCACCTCGAAACTGGCATCCAGCGTCCAGTATTCTTCCGGAATAAACGCATTAATCTCATCTTCTCTGTCCCCGATGATACGCAGCGCTACCGACTGTACCCGCCCTGCAGACAATCCGCGCTTGATCTTTGCCCAGAGCAGCGGACTGATCCGATATCCCACCATACGGTCCAGCATTCTTCTGGTCTGCTGTGCATCCACCATATCAATATCGATACTTCTGGGATGCTTCAGCGCTTCTTTCACCGCCGTCTTCGTAATCTCATTGAAGGTGATACGATACATTTTTTTATCATCCAGCTTCAGTGCTTTCGCCAGATGCCAAGAAATTGCCTCTCCCTCACGGTCAGGGTCAGTAGCCAGATAAACTTTGTCCGCCTTTTTGGCAGCCTTGCGCAGCGCTGCCAGAATATCTCCTTTCCCTCGAATTGTAATATACTTGGGCTCATAATCATTCTCCGGATCAAATCCCAGCTGACTCTTGGGAAGATCTCTCACATGACCGTTGGAAGCCATCACCTCATAATTGGCACCCAGAAATTTTTTTATCGTTTTCACTTTTGTCGGCGACTCCACAATCACCAGATACTTTGCCATACTATTACCTCCCAGAGCAAAATACACTCTGTGTACTCTCTTTCCGGCAAATTGCCGGTATAATACTGTTTTCAGACGGAGCGTTAAATGCCGCATCTACACTCCGTTTCGGTCGACGCAAATCCATTGTCCACCGGACAATGTGCGCCCTGCCGGAGGCTATATCAGATGAGGGATTGGCTCCCACTACTGATACTGATTTGTTCCTCGCCACCTGCCGAGGCATCAGTTACCTCACATCTGACATATTGATTTTTAGATATCTCTTCCGCCAGCCCCGCCAGCTGAAGTCCCAGAAGGATCCCTGCGGTTCGGGTCACAGACAGCCCGCTTTCTGCCGCAATTTTTTCCAGTCCTTCTGGCAACAAATCTAGGTAACTATACACCAATTCTTCTTCCGGTGCAAGTGAAAGATTTTTTTCTTTTCTGGTTTTCACAGAAATTGTCGCTTTTTTTCGCTCTATTTTCCCTTCTATCTTCAAATTTTCCAGTAAATCTTCCGGCGACAGGATCAGTCCCGCCCCCTGGGCAATCAATCTGTTGCATCCTCCACTGAGCAGATCTGTACTTCGCCCAGGCACCGCATACACATCCTTTCCCTGTTCCAGCGCAATATCCGCTGTAATCAGCGATCCGCTCTTTTCTCTCGCTTCTACAACCACTACGGCATCCGCCAACCCGCTGATAATCCGGTTCCGCTGAGGAAAATGTGCCCGCAGCGGGGGAGTCCCCGGCGGATACTCAGAGATAATCCCTCCATGTGCCGTCACGCTCCGGTACAGTTCAAAATGTTCCTGTGGATAGCACTGATCAACACCGCATCCCATAATACCAAAGCTGACTCCGCCAGCCTCCACCGTTCGCCTCTGTGCAATTCCGTCTATTCCAAGAGCCAGTCCGCTGATGACCTGCACCCCGGCTTTCGCCAGAGTCTCACCCAGCTGTTCTGCCATCACTTTTCCGTACCCACTGCAGCGCCTGGCTCCTACTACAGCCACCGCTGCCTGTTCCGGTTCGGGCAGCCTTCCTCTGAAAAAAAGCCCCGCCGGACAATCCGCCAGATTTTTCAGCTTCACCGGGAATGCGCAGTGACTGCGGCTGATAAAGTTTATTCCCTGTTTCTCCAATTTATGCGCCGTATCCTGCACGTCATATCTCTCCCTGAATGACATCAGGCGGAAAATCCAATGATTTCCTACCTTTTTCCATAAGTTTAATTCTTCTTCCGGTGCTTCGTACACTGCTTTGGGCGATCCGAAACAGGCCGTCAGGCTTTTCACCTGAGGCCCGTAAAGTCCCGGAATACTGCACAGCCACTGCCAGTACAGCTCCATCTCATCCTGTTCTTTGACTTCCACGTCTCTGTCTGCCCTCCATTCTTATTCTATCCGTTTCCAGTATTTTTTATCTAACGCCCGGTAACAGATCGCTTCACTCAGATGGCTGACCCCAATATCACTCTCCCCCTCCAGATCGGCAATAGTGCGGGCCACCTTCAGAATCCTGCTGTAGGAACGTGCGGTCAGTTCCAGCGTCTCAAATGTTTTTTTCATCAGCTTCTCTTCTTTCTCTCCCAGACGGCAATATGTTTTCACCGCACCTGCCCCAAGATCCGCATTAAAATGATAGGCAGTTCCCTGATAGCGTTCCCGCTGCACCCTGTGCGCCCGGATCACTCGCTCCCGGATCTGTGCGGAACTTTCCATAGGTTGGTAGCTTGTCAGCTCCTCATACTGCACACTCTTGGCCTCCACCGTAATATCAATGCGATCCAGTAAAGGTATACTGATATGATCCAGGTACCGTCTGACATCCCGTGGTGAGCAGCTGCACCGGTTTAGATCCGGATAATATCCGCACTTACAGGGATTCATCGCAGCCACCAGCATAAAATTTGCCGGAAACAGAAAGCTGCCGCTGCTTCTGGTAATACACACCGTGCCATCCTCAAGCGGCTGACGCAGCAGCTCCAGTGTGCTTTTCTCAAACTCCGGAAGCTCGTCCAGGTACAGCACACCACGGTGCGCCAGACTTACCTCTCCGGGTTTCGGTCCCTTTCCACCTCCTGCCAGGGCAGCCGGTGTGATGGTGTGATGCGGCGCACGGAACGGGCGCACAGTGAGTATGCCGCAGTCTTCCGGCAAAGTCCCCGCTATGCTGTGAATTTTAGAAATCTCCAGTGATTCTTCCAGGGACGGTGCCGGCAAAATTGTGGGAATACGCCTGGCTGTCATCGTCTTGCCGGAACCGGGCGGACCGATCATCAGAAGATTGTGCATCCCAGCCACCGCTACCTCTGCCGCACGGCGCAGCAGCTCCTGTCCCTGAATCTCCAAAAAGTCCGGCTGCCCCGATGCGGCCTGTGCGGAACGTATTTCTTCTATATTAATAGTTCTTTTCTCCAGCTCGCCCTCCCCCTTCAGGAATGACACCACCTGACTGATATGGGAAGCTCCCAGCACCTGTATCTCATGAATCACGGATCCCTCTTCCAGGTTCTGTATGGGCACGATACATGTGTGGCATCCAAACTGCCTTGCGCAGGCTGCAATCTCCAACACACCGTGTATCCCTTTGAGTTCTCCGTTCAGTCCCAGCTCCCCCACAAAAAGGATCCCCTCAGTTGCCTGTCCGGCCACCTGTCCAAATGCGCTCAATACTGCTACAGCGATGGGAAGATCAAAACCAGATCCTCCTTTTCTCACATCTGCCGGTGAGAGATTGACCGTAATCCGTCTTGCCGGAAGCGAAATCCCGGAATTTTTTAATGCCGTTCTCACGCGATCCTGCGCTTCCCTTACCTCAGATGCCAGATATCCTACCATAGAAAATACAGGAAGGCCGTCACTGACGTCAGCCTCCACCATAATTCTGCGGCTCTCCACTCCGCAGATAGCCGCAGAAACAACTGCTCCGAACATAATAACTCCTCCTGTTTTCAATATTGCTTTCCGCAAACAACGAGCAATGCTTACATAGATATTTGGCGACTGCCGCGAGAGTCCCATGCTCCGTTGCCTACAGCAAGAGAGTGAACCCTGAAGCCTCTTTGAAAAATTTCGTCTGAAAAAATTCTCTCTAGAGCGTGTTTGAAAAAGGCTTTTTGTGAGCTGCGCATTCCAGTTTGTGGGAGATTTCGCCCGAATGAGGGCGGCGTAGCGGGGCTACGT
>CAKRNX010000098.1 GCA_934371475.1 uncultured Lachnospiraceae bacterium | reverse complement strand
CTCGGAAGCAACGGTAATATCGTAACCGTCCTCTCTGGGCATGCCGTTTGTCTTTCCGCCAAGTCCGTCTACTACGAAACGAAGCTGGCGGTCATTCATATCCACACATCTTCTCCATGTGATCTTTCTCGGGTCAATGTTCAGTGCGTTGCCCTGATAGATGTGGTTGTCCAGCATCGCTGCCAGCAGGTTATTGGCTGCGCCGATTGCGTGGAAATCACCTGTGAAGTGAAGGTTGATATCCTCCATCGGGACTACCTGTGCATATCCGCCGCCTGCTGCTCCGCCCTTTACACCAAATACCGGTCCCAGGGACGGCTCACGAAGTGCCACGCAAACATTTTTGCCAAGTTTGGACATACCATCTGCCAGACCAACGGTTGTGGTGGTCTTTCCTTCTCCTGCCGGAGTCGGGTTAATTGCTGTTACAAGGATCAGTTTACCGTCTTTCTTGTCGGTCTCCTTCAGCATATTGTAATCAATCTTTGCCTTGTAATTACCGTACTGCTCCAGATATTTTGCGTCGATACCTGCTTTTGCAGCGATCTCGGTAATCGGTTTCATTGTAGTTTCCTGTGCAATTTCGATGTCTGATTTAAATCCCATGATAAATAATCTCCTTTCAAATTGTGCTTTTGCACTTCATTTACTTTTTTAACTTCTGCCTGTCTCTTTTGATCTTTTCACTGATACGTTCGGGCACCGGTATTCACCGAACTGTATGATGATAACCAAAAAAGAGACTCTGCCCGGCAGAATCTCTTTCGTCCATGCTTAAAAGGTGTACAAAAAAAGTACGTCAGTAAGGACATCCCGCAGTCGCATCCAACCACGCTAAGAGACTCTGCCTCTCGGGCGCAGTAGCGGAAGCGATACTGTAACGCGGATCCGATCCTTCGTTCACAAGAAATCTTCCCTTCATGTGACACTTAACGTACAATATCTACTCTACTTATCACAGGGGTTAAGCTTGATATCTTTTGTTTCAACCAAAACCTCTTTACGTTCCCTATTATAACACCTTTTTTCCGATTGTCAAGTTTTTATCAAATATTTTTTTTAATTTTTTCAATTATTTTGACTACTCAGACTGTTTCCGTCCAAAACCAGGATTCTGTCGCAAAAACACTGCGTTAATATTCTGTCATGGCACACAAACAGAACTGAAAGCCCTTCCTTGGCTCGCAACTCTGCCAGCAAATTAACAATCTGAGCCTGCGCTGATACATCAAGCGCACTGGTAATCTCATCACACAGCAAAATTTCCGGCTGTGCGGCCAGTGCCCTTGCAATCGCCATCCGCTGGCACTGCCCTCCGCTCAGCTCAGACGGAAGGCGGGAAGCCAGCTGCGGATCCAGCCCTGTCTGGCGGATCAGTTCGTCCCTGTGCGCTCCAATCTGCTCCTTTTTCAGCTGCATCATATGCCGCAGCGTTTCATCCACCGCACTGCCAACGGTTTTTCTAGGATCAAAAGAACTCTGGGCATTCTGAAAAATCATCTGTATACTGCTGCAGACCTCTCTCGTTTTCCGCCCCGTAATTTTTTCTCCTTTCAGAAAAATCTCCCCCCTGTCCGGTCGTTCGAGGCAGGCAATCTGACGCAGCAATGTACTTTTTCCGCTCCCGCTCTCACCGACAATCCCCAGGATTTCACCTTTCCGCAAAGTCAGGCTGATATCCTTCAGCACCTCTATCTGTCGATTTTTCCGCCGGTACATACGACTGAGCTGCCGTACCTGCAGCAAAACTTCTGTTTCTTTTCCAGCGCTCATCCGACAACCTCCCTGCACTGTACAAAATGGTCTTTCTCTATTTCCCGCATCATGCCGGCCCCTGCCCTGCATCCGGCGCTGCTCCTGGGGCACCGTTCACTGAATGCGCATTCCTTCATTTCTGCACCATAAAGCGGCGGCTGTCCCTCAAGCCCCTGCGGGAGTTCTCCTCCCTGAACCGGTACGGCCTGCAGCAGCGCCGCCGTATACGGGTGAAGGGGACGTCTGAGTATCTGTTCTGTCTTTCCGTATTCTACCAGATGTCCGCCGTACATTACTCCGATTTTGTCTGCCAGCTGCTCTGCCACCTTCATATTATGCGTGACCAGAAGCACAGCCGTTCCTTCCTGCCGGATATGCTCCAGCTCACCGAGCACAGCGTCTGCCGACCGGTTGTCGAGCGCACTGGTAGGTTCATCTGCCAGAAGCAGCTCCGGCGAAAGCAGCATAGCTGCCGCAACAGCGATCCGCTGCTGCATCCCTCCGCTCATCTCATAAGGTCTGCTGTCCAGAATTTTTTCCGCGTTCGGCAGCTTCAGGCGTTTCAGGTGATTTTCTATCATATCATAGGAAGATTTTCCCGTAAAACATCTATGACTTTTCAGCAGCTGACGAAACTGTTTTCTGTAGGTTACAATCGGATTAAATGACATTCCGGGATTCTGAAATATCATCCCAATCTTCTCTCCCAGCATTCCTTTCCACTCTGCGGTAATATCTTTTAAATCCTGTCCCTGATACAGGATCCTACCTTTATCTGTATGCACTTTCAGCTGTTCCAGCCCGAGAATCGCTTTCAGCACCGTTGTCTTTCCGCTTCCGCTCTCTCCCAGAAGCGCGAGAGTCATTCCTTTTTTTATCTGAAAGCTGATATCCGCTGCCGCACATCTTCCATTATCTGTATAAGAAAGCGTGACATGCTCAAATTCAAGTATATTTTCACGATTCATTTTCTTTTTTCCGCTCTCCCTCATCCATCAGATCTCTCAGCGCGTCCCCCAGACGGTTAAACAGCATCACGGTAATCAGCATAGCACCGGCCGGAGCCAGCACTGCCCACGGCGCTGTCTGAAGATACGATCTGGCCTCATTAATCATGGATCCCCATTCCGCCTGCGGCGGCGTCACGCCCACACCAAGGAATGAGAGTCCTGCGATCCCGATCATGGAGGTTCCAATCTGTGTTGCCGCTGTCACCAGAAGCGTTCCCGCAATATTAGGAAGGATATGCACCAGCAGGATCTGCACATCCTTACAGCCTGAGAATTGGGCCGCAAGAACAAATTCTTCCTGGCAGAGTCTCATCGTTTCGCTGCGGGCAAGTCTCGCATACATAGTCCAGCCCGTCAGTCCCAGGGCCAACATGGCATGAAAAAGACCGCCGCCCAGCATTCCTGCCACCGCAATCGCCAAAACCATCTGTGGAAATGCCAGAAAGATATCTGCGATCCGCATCACCAGCGTATCCAGAATACCGCCGTAATATCCGCACAGCATTCCCGCCGCAGTTCCGATCACAAAAGAAACGAATACCAGCCCCAGTGCCGAAAAAACAGATGTGGAAGCTCCCGCCATCACGCGTGAAAGCACACATCTGCCAAGTTTATCTGTCCCAAGAGGAAATTCCCGACTCGGCGGCGCTTTCATTGCCGCCGCATTGGTGGCATTGGGATCATTCGGCATCAGAAACGGCGCAGCGATGCTCAGCAGAATCAGAAGGCCAGCCAGCATCAGCAGGATCCTGACCTTTTTTCTCTGCCCGGTTTTTATTCTGCTGTCAGCCATTCTGCTCCTCCTCCCCCTGTATCCTCGGATCCAGGATACGACAGCCGATATCCGCCGCCAAGTTCACCAGCACATACACGACCGCCATCATAATCACAATGCCCTGTATCACCGGATAATCCCTGGCTGTAATAGAATCCATCATCAGCTTTCCCACACCCGGCCACATAAAAATAGTCTCTACAACCACGCTGCCGGTCATCAGAGAGCCGATCTCCAGTCCCAATACGGTCAGTATCGCAGGCATCACATTATGCAGGACATTTCCAAAAATAATAAAATGCTCTCTGATCCCCCGCGCTCTGGCTCCCCATACATAGGGATGCTTCAGCTCTCCCAGTATTTCTGCTCTCACCTGGCGCAGCACTCTTCCTGTAATAGGAAGCGCCAGTGTGATGATGGGAAGAAACAGCCCTGCCGCCGACTCATGCGCCACTACCGGAAAAGTTTTCATCTTAATACAGAAAAAATACATCAAAAGCACAGCAATCAAAAAGCTCGGCATAGAATTTCCTGCAAAGCCAAGAAGGCGGATCATACGATCCGCCATTTTATCTTTTCGAAGTGCTGCATAAATTCCGAGCGGTATCGCCAATACTACCGACACCAGGAAACTTGTCAGGGAAAGGATCAGCGTATTTTTCAGTCCTTTTCCAAGTTTTTGTATCACCGGCAGTCCGTCTTTATAGGAAGTGCCCAAGTCTCCCCGCAGCGCTCCCAGCAGCCATCTGCCATACTGTACCGGGAAAGACTGACTGATCCCCATATTTTCCCTGGCTGCATCCAGCACTTCCTGACTCACTGCCACCCCTCCGGCAGTCAGTTTTTTTTGTGCCGGATCTCCGGGTGAAAAATACATCAGTGCATATACAAGCAGCGTCACCCCGAACAGAACCGGGATCAGCTGCAGCAGTCTTTTTCCTGTATATCTGCTCAGTTCAGTCATCATTTACAAATCTGCTTCCTTATCTGAATTGACATCCACACCGTAAAAATCATAGGGGAGATTTTCCGCAAAACCGGTCACTCCCGGAAGCGTTACCGTAATTTTGTTAAAAAGTCCCACGTAGCCAAACGCATTGTCATCTACTGCAATCTGAACGATCTCATTTGCCAGTCTGGCTCTCTCTTCCGTATCCGTCTCATATTTGAGCTGATCAATCAGCGCTTCGCATTCCTCACTGTCAAAACCGCCCACATCAAAATAGGATCCTTCTCTTAACGTACTGTCAATAAAGTAATACGGATCTCCCGCCTTGTCTGCAATCATACAGTAGAGCGCCAGATCAAAATCTCCGGTTGCAATATAGGTGCTGTCCGGATCTTCCTCACATACAAGATAGGAATTGATGCCTGCATTCTTCAGCTCTTCCTGGATCAGCACTGCAATCGTATCCAGTGAACGGGCCGCATAATAGGAAATATTCAGATTTGCCTCCTGCCCGTCCTTCTCATAAAAGCCATTGTCATTGAGTATATAACCGTCTGCCTCCAGCACCTGCTGTGCCTTCTGTACATCCGCGTCCGGAACGCTCACCTGACCGTAAGCCGCCTCTGTGCTGAACGGTCCCTCTGCCGGAGTTACCGTGCCTCCAAGATAAGAGGCAATCGCATCTTTATCTACGATCAGATTCACAGCCTGACGCAGCGCATCATCCATCCTGTCTTCATTAAGAATGTAAAACTGCAGTCTGGCTGCCGGAAGCACCGTCACATGGTAATGCTCGGGATCTGCCTCATAAATCTCCGCTGCCGATGCGGATACGAAATCATAACAGTCAATCTCCCCGTTCTGGAGCGCCATCTGCTTCGTATCATCATCCTGCATATAATAGAACCAGGCTTCGTCCAGTTTGGCCTCTCCATTCCAGTAATTCTCATTGCGGACCACTTTGACCAGATCTCCATTCGGCTCAAACTCTTTGACTACAAACGGCCCCGTACAGACCGGCGCATGATCCAGATCTTCTGAAGCATCCAGATCCATGATCGCCAGTTCCGGACTGGCCAGATCATTTTTCAGAGTCGGATACACTTCCGGCGTGGTGATCGTAAAGGTGCGCTCATCTACCGCCTCCATCTCAAACTCCGCCAGATAGGCAAAGCGCTCATTTACCTGCGCAGCCCGCTCAAGGTTCCTCACTACCATATCTGCCGTAACAGCCTTGCCGTTGGAAAAAGCAATCCCGTCCTTTAATGTCACCGTCCAGATGTTACCGTCATTCTGTGCATCTTCTGCCAGCCACGGCTCCACCTCAAAGCTTGCATTCAAATGAAACAGTTCCTCTGTCACTCCGTAAACATTCGTATACCACCCGTAATAGTCCTGATGTGCATCCATCGATGCGATATTAAATGCCACACCGGCTTTCAAAATCTTCTCTTCCTCCGCATTTGCGGTGACAGCCGCCGATGCGCACAGCAAGACTGCCAGAGCCGCTGCCGGGAGAAATCTAAACTTTCTTTTTCTTCTTCCTGTTTTTATCATCTTTTTCAGTTTACCTTTCTGATTCAATTTATCTTTTTTATTTCGCAGAAAATCGCGTCCTGTAAAAATAAAAGCCTCCGGCTGGGCGCTCATTCATACCGCACTGCTTTCTGTCTGTAGACAGCCATCGCTTATTTAATTGCGCACAGCATAAACATTTTTCTTGATCCGTAATTTATCTTTTCTACCTCATCCAGCACACGGTCTCCGATCTGCAGATCCGTAAACACCTTGCGGAAGCCAGCCTGATACAGCATCTCCACATCCGCATTCGGGCGCTGACATCTGCTTAAAATCAACTTCCTGGAAATTTCTTCCATTTTTGCGCTCTCGGAATATGCTTCAAAATCTTTGATTTTCGCATCCTTTACATTCCTGCGGTCATTACTGAACTCCTGTGCTTTCCTGTCATCAAACAGATAATTATACCATCCGGCGTCAAAATTCAGCATAATACCGCCCTTTTTCAACACACGACGCCATTCCCTGTATGCCTGTTCGGGCTGCTCCAGATTCCAGGTCAGGTTCCGGGTCACAATCCCGTCAAAACATGTATCCGGGAAATTCAGATGCTGCGCATCCATCCGAAGAAATGTAATCTGATCTTCCAGATCTTTCGCATTTTTTCTGGCCTCACTCAGCATATTGGGCGTATAATCCACCGCTGTCATCTGATACCCTCTTTTTGCCAGTCCAATCGCAAAAAATCCGGGGCCTGTACCGATATCCAGGATCTTTTTCCCCGGCGCATTCTTCAGATATTCGGTCAGTACACTCATCCAGTTCTGTTCATTCTCATGCGCCATCTCGTAACGCACTTCCTGCGAATAACTGTCTGCCCGCTTTGACCAGTAAATTTCAATTTCATCCAACAATGTATCCTGTCTGAGTTTTTCAGCTGCCTGCATCATTTATCTTTCCCCCGTTTTATCTGTCAAAAAATTAACTACCATAGTTTATATCATCTTGTCCCAAACGCCGCAAGCCCCGTGGGGGGATAAAATACAAGGTAAATCATGGAACAAAAGTGCGCTTCCTCTCTGCGGGCTGTGCCGTCTCTCCTCTGTTTCGATCGATGCCAATCCATTGTCCGCCAGACAATATACGCCAGATCGAAGACTTTTTTCACCGGGCACAATTTTCTGTGAAATAAAACACAACCGGACAGAAGAATCCGCCTTTTTATAAGGCTTATTTTCCTGTCCGGCCTTCTGCCAAGTGCTTCTGTTGTTACAGTTCCCAGTCATCAGAAAACTGCAGCATTCGCAGTCCTGCTTTTCTGCTATCATCTGTTTTCAGAATTCACCTGCTCTTATTGCTTATTACATTTTTCTTTATTTTACAACCCAGGAATACCCCGGGAGTCATCTCACATCCAATATAACCCCCACCCCCGGTTAGCATCCCGCATGATCTATATCTGATCCAGCTCATCCCGCCAGATTTTCACGCAGGCATCACTCGGCATCCGCAGATCTCCCCTCGGGGAGAGCGCGACCGATCCGACCTTGGGGCCGTCCGGCATGCAGGAGCGTTTAAACTGCTGTGCAAAAAATCTCCAGTAGAATGTCTTTAACCATTTCAGAATAAAATCATTCTCATACACGCCTGCAAATGCCAGTCTCGCAATCCGGTAAATCTTTTTGGGAGAATAACCGAAACGCAGCACATAGTACAGGAAGAAATCATGCAGCTCGTAAGGTCCCACCAGATCCTCCGTTTTCTGCGCAATCTCACCGTCTTTGGGCGGCAGCAGCTCCGGGCTGACCGGGGTATCCAGCACATCCAAAAGCACTGCGGAAAGCTTTTCATCCTGGCAGGTATCCGCGTAATAGCGCACCAGATGACGCACAAGTGTCTTCGGTACAGAACAGTTCACCGCGTACATGGACATATGGTCGCCGTTGTAGGTCGCCCATCCAAGCGCCAGCTCTGACATATCTCCGGTTCCGATCACAAGACCGTTCACCTGATTGGCCACATCCATCAGGATCTGAGTCCGCTCCCTTGCCTGACAGTTTTCATATGTCACATCCTGCACAGACGGATCATGACCAATGTCACGGAAATGAATATTTACCGCTTCTTTGATATTGACTTCACGCAGCGTACAGCCAAGCGTCCTTGTCATCAGGCAGGCATTCTGATAAGTCCGGTTTGTCGTTCCAAAACACGGCATCGTCACTGCCGTGATCTGCTCTCTGGGCATTCCA
>CAKRNX010000097.1 GCA_934371475.1 uncultured Lachnospiraceae bacterium | reverse complement strand
GTCTCCACACGCTGCGGAGTACTCCCTCAAAACATTTTAATTTTTCTCTTTCCTGAAAAGGAACTGTCCCACCGGATTCCCGGAGGGCAGTTCCTTTTCTGTTCCCCAGATATTCTCAATCCGCTTAAAAACATCAGTTAAGATATTTTTTAATATATCGCCCTGTGTAGGAGACCGGACTCTTCGCTACCTCTTCCGGAGTTCCCTGCGCAATTACTGTTCCGCCGCCGTCCCCTCCTTCCGGTCCCATATCAATCAGATAATCGGCCGTTTTGATCACATCCAGATTATGCTCTATCACAATCACCGTATTGCCGCCATCAGCCAGACGCTGCAGAATCTCTGTCAGTTTGTGGACATCTGCAAAATGCAGTCCCGTAGTAGGCTCATCGAGAATGTAAACCGTGCGTCCGGTACTGCGCCTGCTCAGTTCCGCTGCCAGCTTGATCCTCTGTGCCTCTCCTCCTGAAAGCTCTGTCGACGGCTGCCCCAGGCGGATATAGGAGAGTCCCACATCATTCAGCGTTTCAATTTTGCGCCTGATACCGGGCACATGGTCAAAAAACTTCAGAGCCTCTTCCACTGTCATATTCAGCACATCATAGATACTTTTTCCTTTATATTTGACCTCCAGCGTTTCCCTGTTGTAGCGCTTTCCGTGGCAGACTTCGCAGGGGACATAGACATCTGGCAGGAAATGCATCTCAATCTTGAGAATCCCGTCTCCGCTGCAGGCCTCACATCTTCCGCCCTTTACATTGAAACTGAACCGTCCCTTTTTGTATCCTCTTGCCTTGGCATCTGCCGTAGCTGCAAACAGATCCCTAATCTGATCAAATACGCCCGTATAAGTGGCAGGATTAGACCGCGGCGTCCGTCCGATAGGCGACTGGTCAATTGCAATCACCTTATCCAGCTGTTCCAGCCCCTGTATCTCCTTATATTTGCCGGGAAGCAGCCGTGCCCGGTTCAGCTTGCCGGCCAGTACCTTGTACAGGATCTCATTGACCAGAGAACTCTTGCCGGATCCGGACACTCCCGTCACACAGGTCATAACACCCAGAGGGAATTTCACGGTAATATTCTTCAGGTTGTTCTCCGCCGCCCCCGTCACAGTCAGCCATCCCATCGGCGTCCGGCGTTTCTCCGGCACCGGAATCTTCAGTCGGCCGGAAAGATAGGCACCCGTAATAGAGTCCGGATTTTTCATCAGATCCTCCGCTGTGCCCTGTGCCACAACACGGCCACCGTGTTCCCCGGCTCCCGGTCCGATATCCACCACATAATCTGCGGCCCGCATCGTATCCTCATCATGCTCCACAACAATCAGGGTATTGCCCAGATCTCTCAGGGCAAACAGCGCATTCAGCAGTCTGTCATTATCCCTCTGGTGCAGCCCGATGCTGGGTTCATCCAGGATATAGGCCACTCCGACCAATCCTGAACCGATCTGTGTGGCAAGACGGATCCTCTGTGCTTCCCCGCCGGACAGAGTTCCCGTAGCTCTGGCGAGGCTCAGGTATTCCAGCCCCACATTAACCAGGAACCCGATCCTGGCTCTGATCTCCTTCAGGATCTGATGCCCGATCAGCTCCTGCTGTTGTGTCAGTTTCATCCCTGCCAGGAACTCCTGCAGATGTCCTACAGACATGGAAGTAATCTCATAAATATTTTTGCCCGCCACTGTCACTGCCAGCGCGGACGGCTTCAGACGCTGCCCCTTACACGTTTTACACGGTGTAATCCGCATAAAGCTCTCATACTCGGCCTTGCTGCTCTCGGAAAAAGTCTCTCTGTAACGGCGCTCCACATTACGGATCAGTCCCTCAAAGGCCACGTCATAAACTCCCTCACCGCGCTGCCCCTTGTAGTGAACCTTTACTTCTTTTCCGTCTGTTCCATAGATCAGTACATGCTGCACATTCTCCGGAAGATCGCAGAACGGTGTATCCAGGCTGAAATGATATTCCTCCGCCAGTGCATCCAGAATTGCCCGTGTAAAACTTCCCTTTTCGCGGCAGGACTGCCATCCCATTACTACAATCGCTCCTTCTGTAATACTGAGCGTTTTGTCCGGGATCATCAGATCCATATCAAATTCCATCTTATATCCGAGGCCAAGACAGTCCGGACAGGCTCCAAAAGGATTGTTAAAGGAAAAACTCCTCGGTTCGATCTCTTCGATACTGATCCCGCAGTCCGGGCAGGCAAAATTCTGGCTGAAATGAAGCACCTCATCCTCTGTCTCCTTACTGCTCCGTGACGATCCGTTCTCCTGCATCTGATCCGGATCCAGGCGCGGCCTCTGCACATCCACAGTGGCCAGTCCCTCTGCCAGCTCCATCACCTGCTCCAGAGACTCTGAAAGACGCTTCTCGATCCCCGGCTTGATTATCAGGCGGTCTACCAGGATCTCTACCGTATGCTTGATATTTTTGTCCAGCCTGATCTCCTCAGAAAGGTCATACAGACTGCCGTCTATACGCACTCTCACATATCCGCTTTTCCTGGCCTGCTGCAAAAGCTTCGTATGCTCTCCCTTTCTGCCGCGCACAACCGGTGCAAGCAGCTGGATTTTTGTCCGCTCAGGCAGATCCATCAGCTGATCCACCATCTGATCAATCGTCTGTTTTTTGATCTCCCGTCCGCATTTCGGACAATGCGGGATGCCTGTCCTTGCATACAGCAGACGGAAATAATCATAAATTTCCGTCACGGTTCCCACGGTAGAACGCGGATTTCTGTTTGTTGATTTCTGGTCAATGGAAATCGCAGGCGGCAGTCCCTCAATGCTTTCTACTTCCGGCTTCTCCATCTGTCCCAGGAACTGTCTGGCGTAGGAGGACAGTGACTCCATGTACCGTCTCTGCCCTTCTGCATAAATCGTATCGAATGCCAGAGAAGACTTGCCTGAACCGGACAGCCCGGTCAGCACCACAAACTGATTTCGCGGAATATTCAGACTGACATTCTTCAGATTATGTTCGTTTGCTCCTCTGATTCGGATATATTTTTTCAGGTCTATTTTCCTGACAGGATCATCCGGCCATTCTCCCGGACTCTCCTCCCTGTAATCAGTATTCTGTTCTGTCATATCTCTCTCTGTCTCCTTTATTCTTCCAGCTCCTGCAGGTGTTTTTTCAAGCTGATCATCTTATCTCTCAGCTCCGCAGCCGCCTCAAAATTCAGCTCCGCAGCCGCTTTCTTCATCTGCTTCTGCACCTCGCCAATCAGTTTCTCCAGTTCAGCCTGGCTCATGGACTCCGGATCTTTTTCCATAGATTTTTCTTCTTTTGCAATCTCTTTTGAGATACTGATCAGATCCCGCACAGCCTTGCGGATCGTCTGCGGCGTGATGCCATGTTTCTTATTATACTGCTCCTGCAGCGCGCGTCGGCGCTCCGTCTCATCAATCGCCTTGCGCATCGAATCCGTCATATGATCCGCATACATGATGACATGCCCCTGGGCATTGCGGGCTGCACGCCCGATCGTCTGGATCAGCGAAGTCTCCGAACGCAGGAAACCTTCTTTATCTGCATCCAGTATCGCCACCAGCGAAATTTCCGGAATGTCCAGCCCCTCACGCAGCAGATTGATGCCTACCAGCACATCGAACACATCAAGACGCATGTCACGGATAATCTCCGTCCGCTCCAGCGTATCAATATCAGAATGAAGATATCTGACCCGGATGCCCACATCTCTCATGTAATCCGTCAGATCCTCCGCCATATGCTTCGTCAGCGTCGTTACCAGAATCTTATTCCCCGCCTTGATTTCTTTATTCACTTCTCCGATCAGATCATCGATCTGACCCTCTACCGGACGCACCTCCACCCTGGGATCCAGCAGACCTGTAGGCCGGATGATCTGTTCTGCGCGCAGCAGCTCATGTTCTTCCTCATAAGGACCTGGCGTCGCAGAGACAAACAGGATCTGATCAATCTTACTCTCAAACTCGTCAAAGTTCAGCGGCCGGTTATCTTTTGCAGACGGCAGGCGGAACCCGTAATCCACCAGCGTCCCCTTCCTCGACTGGTCTCCCGCGTACATTCCCCTGATCTGTGGCACCGTGATATGGGACTCATCAATCATGATCAGGTAATCATCCGGAAAAAAGTCCATCAGTGTATGAGGCGTAGCTCCCGCAGGCATCCCGGCCAGGTGCCTGGAATAGTTCTCAATCCCGGAACAGAATCCTGTCTCCCTCAGCATCTCAATATCATAATTTGTCCGCTCGGCGATCCGCTGCGCCTCCAGCAACTTATCCTCACTCTTAAAATACCGCACCCGTTCGGCCAGCTCCTTCTCAATCTCCACCGTAGCCTGCATAATCTTTTTCATCGGCACCACATAATGGGATGCCGGAAATACGGCAATAAACTCCAGCCCGCGCCGCACAGCGCCGGTCAGCACATCAATTTCCGTGATCCGGTCAATCTCATCACCGAAAAACTCCACCCGGTACGCATAGTCATCCGCATCCGCCGGGAAAATCTCCAGTACATCTCCCCGTACCCGGAACGTACTCCGGTGAAAATCCATATCATTCCTGTCATAGTGAATATCTATGAGCTTTTTAATGATCTCATCCCGATCCTTCTCCTGTCCCTGCCGCAGATAAATCACCATATCCCGGTAATCCACCGGGCTGCCCAGTCCGTAAATACAGGACACACTGGAAATAATAATCACATCCTTGCGTTCTACCAGCGAGGCTGTGGCAGACAGGCGCAGTTTATCAATCTCTTCATTAATGGACGAATCCTTCGCAATATATGTATCGGAAGAAGGTACATACGCCTCCGGCTGATAATAATCATAATAGGAGACGAAGTATTCCACTGCGTTCTCAGGAAAGAATTCCTTAAACTCACCGTACAGCTGCGCCGCCAGCGTCTTATTATGCGCAATAATCAGCGTCGGCCTGTTCATCTGCTGGATGACATTTGCCATCGTAAAAGTCTTTCCGGAACCCGTAACCCCCAGTAAAGTCTGGCATTGATTGCCCTCCTTGAACCCTTTCACAAGCTCTGCAATCGCCTGCGGCTGGTCTCCGGTAGGCGTATACGGAGCCTTCAGTTTAAAGATCTGCTCTTTCTCCTGTGTTTGTCCTCTTCCTGCATTCATGGCAAATTCCTCCATACTAAATCATTTCGGACACCAAAGCATCCTTGAATGTCCGCCCGTCACATTCCACAGAGCCTATTCTTACAACAGTCCCTATTATATCAGATAAATTTTTGAAAGTACATAGATAATGGCAAGAAAACAGTACAAACGTTCGATGGCATTCGTTGGGAATTGCATCATGCTGCTTTTCGCAATTAAAGCAGGGGGACTTACTTATTTCATACAAAATGAGGCATACCCTGCTTCCCACTGCAGAGTATGCCTCATCTCGTATTTCTCCTGATCAGGAAAGTTGTGCGCATCATCTTTGCACAATCTGTCAACACTTCATTTTAATTAATTGGAGGTATGAAATATCTTGACATATTTTTATCATACTCTATCTCATCCTGCTCCACAAGCCTCCCCGGGGGATATTTTCTGTCATAATATCTGTCATATGTTCCTTTGTTACCTTTTTCTGGACGTTCTGCAAAAACACAGCGCAAAGATCAGCGCCAATACAAGTATCAGCAGGCAGCCACCGTAAAGGATCAGATTCTGCTGTGTCATTGACAGTGTCCCGTTGGCCTCTGAAGTGCTGCGGTCTCCCTGTCCAAACGGTTTCCGGAAATTGCCTCCTTCCACAGTTGACTCCGCTGTCTCATCGTCACCTTGTCCCCTGCCCATATTCATGCTTCCCATCACACTAAGATCCAGCGCTGAAGCATCAATCAGCGCATCTGATCCCTGCTGCCCTTGTGCGGTAGAAGGAATGGTACCGTCCAGCTGACCCTCAATTGACTCTCCGCGCAGCTTCACAGTCTGATAGAGAGTTTCCGCGGCAGTCACATATTCATCATAGGAATAAAATGCATTCGGATCTGTCTTTACCAGCTCATCAATCTGGCCGCGCACACGGTTATAGAACGCATCAAACCCGCCGCCTGCCACATATTCCTCCACCAGCTGCCGCATCCATGCATAATACTTCTCGTGATATTCCTCATTCTCCATCAACGTGTCAAAGAAATTTGTGGCAGAAAACGCGTCATCAATCGCTGAGTTTATCACAGAGGAAGCATCTCCCGAACCATTCATTCCTCCAAATGACAGGTTGTAATCCCAGGGAAGCAGATTCAGTGTTCCGCCCGACTCATACAGGTAATAGTTGTGAGCCATGCTTCCGGACAGGCTGTCATCATTGACTGCAAAAATATGAACTGCCATATACCGGAGCAGATTGTCAATATCCATGTATTTCTCCAGGTCTGTCCCTTCAGAGATATGTTTCAGCGCCTTTATCACACGCTTGTGATCAGATTTTCCGCTGTCTGTCACCTCGCCGTCCCAGATCGTCTCATAACTGTCCAGATCATCGTCCGTATAGTTCAGATTGGCGCCTCCCTGGCTTCCAAACATCCCCGCTGCGCCATCCGGCATATCAGGCATTTCCCCGACATCCGGCATTCCCTGGAAATTTCCCGGGAAACCGCCTGCTGCCTGCCCGTTTCCCTGTGAAATTTCTTCTGCATTGCCTGGCGTTTCTTCCTCTGAAACCGTTTCAGAACTGTTTTCTGTTTCTTCAGCAATTCCCGCGCTCTCTCCCTGGGACGTTTCCGCATTGTCTGCAGCTGCATCATCCGCCTGCGCATTCATCTGAGGCGGAGACATATTCTGCATATCAGGCATCTGCATATTTGCAAAGTCCGGCATATCCTGGCCATCCATCTGCGGACCGCCTCTGTTATCATCGTCTTTTCCGCCGCCCATCTCCATGCCTTCCGGTTTGTAGAGCTCGCCATTGCTTGCACCGTAATTTCGCAGCAAAAAGCTGTCCTCTACCCCCTCAAGCGCCAGATACACGCCCCAGTATTCCCCGTTCACCGAAATACTGGCATAATTGTACAGCGATGCGTCTGCCCCAAGATACTGAAACATATCATAAATCAGCGCTTCTTTCATGTTGGTGGCATCCGCATAATTATTATTCAGGATCAGTTTGTCCAGGCCGAAACAGGTCTGTCCCTCTATATAATGGTCAAATTCCAGCTTCAGGCTGTAGCGGTCTGTCGTCGGATCATTTACAATCGCGCTCAGGCTCGTATTTCCTTTCGGCCTGATGCCGACCTGCTGAAATGTGGTTCCGTTGATTTCCACATCACATTTATAATATGCCTCGTCTGCCGCATTGGCCAGCATATCTTCCCACTCATCCTGATCCATGATAATATTGACGCTCATAATCTGATCTGTATCGAAGAGGGCTGTCTCATACTCCATCGAAACGCCGGAGTCTCCCACCGCAGCTGCCAGCCAGTCAGAGCATGCCATCGCACAGAGACACAGGCACACGGCAGCCGCCATCAGCACTCCGGCTATTTTCGTAATACGTTTGTGTGCAATCATCTGCTTCTCCCCTTTACGCCATATATTCGCCGTTATAACTTACCAGTGTAGCATTCCCAATCCCCGGAAGCTGACTGATTCTGTTGACAAAATCCGTAGATGCATCTTTTGTGCGCAGCTCGGCAGTCAGCTCAATGCCGGATGCATTGACTGTCTTTGCTTTTACAATATAATGTTCCGTACTCTTTTTCACCAGTTCCAGCGCATCGTTTTCAGCCTCCTCATTCTCACAGGAGAGTACCAGAAGATACGGAGTCCGGCGCACTTTCCGGTTGGCAAACAGCAGCAGGATCACGCCAATGATCGCAGAACCGATCACTGCCAGCGGGATCATTCCCGCGCCCACCACAATACCGGCTGCCAGGGACCAGAACAGAAATACAATTTCCACCGGTTCCTTGATCGCGGTACGGAAACGCACAATAGACAGCGCACCTACCATACCAAGTGACAATACCACATTAGAAGTAACAGCCATGATCACCAGCGTAGTGACAAGGGAGAGCCCTACCAGCGTCAGCGCAAACCCGTCAGAATACATGACACCGGTCAGTGTCTTCTTATAAATCACAAAAATAAACAGCCCGATCAGAAGCGCTGTCACCATACCGATCAGCATATCGGGCACGGAAAACTCCGAAACACTCTCCAGAAAACTGGATTTGAAAATGTCATTAAAACTCATGTTATATTCCTCCTGCTATACTTGATCCCCGCGGACAAAAAGCCATGCTGTATAC
>CAKRNX010000096.1 GCA_934371475.1 uncultured Lachnospiraceae bacterium | reverse complement strand
CCCGTATACATAAGCCGCTGCAATCGCTGCCATGGCATTCTCGATATTGAAGCTCCCCTTCATACCCAGTGTAAAGCGCTCTGAGAAGCGGTCGCAGATCACGCGGAATGACACCCTTTTTCCATCTGCCTGTATCTCACAGCAGCGCAGATCCGCTTCCGGATGCTGTCCGAATGTCACCACACGCTCCGCTTTCCTGGCCGCCTTCAGAATCCGGTCCGCATGCTCGCAGTCCAGATTAATGCACGCCGTCTGACTCTGACGGAAAAGCGAGAGCTTTGCGCTGAAATAATCCTCAAAGTCCACATGTTCTCTCGGACTGATATGATCTTCGGAAATATTCAGGAAAACCCCCACCTGAAATACCAGTTCCCGCACCCGCTTATATTTGAGCGCCTGACTGGATACCTCCATCGTCACATATCTGCATCCGGACTGCGCTGCATTGCGCAGCAGCTCATGGAGCATCGGTGCCTCCGGAGTCGTCATCACTGCGTCCATTCTGTTCTTGCCGTCATAATTTTCCACAGTAGAAATCAGTCCGGTCTCACAGCTCCCCTTTGACTTTTCCCAAAGATCCAGCATAGCCTTCAGATACCAGGCCGTTGTCGTCTTTCCCTTCGTGCCTGTAATACCGGTCAGAATAGGCGTTCCCGGTCTGTACTCGAAAAACCGGGCCGAGACAACCGCCATCGCTTTGCGGATATCTGTCACAATCAGTCCGGTCTGATCCCCCGGCGTCTCCATCCTTTTTTCACTTATGTATGCCACGCTTCCTCTGTCGATGGCGTCCTTCAGATACCTCGGCAGAAACGCCTCTCCCTTACAGATAAAAAGCGTTCCCGGAACTGCCGTCCTGGAATCACAGGTCAGCCACATAATCTGGCATTCCTTATTCTCCCCCGTTATTTCTTTCAAAAGACCGCGCTCTCTCAGCGCCGCCTCTGTCTCCATCAATGTTATCATTTCCCTCTCCTTGGATCCGGCCTGTCCCATTTTCACAGTTAAAACAGACATTCTCCATCTGTCTGTGCCGCCTGCCTTCAAGTGCAGTCCTGTCTCTCTGTCTATTAGACGTTCCAGGCAGCCAGACGGTTGCATTTCTGTCTCTTACAGATCAGATTTTATCCGTCGGATGTATCACATTTTTGTCAAAGTTGTATCTAAGTTGTATCATCCAGTCTGTTTCTGATCCTATTTTACCATCGTATCCATATTCAGCTCATTTTTCAGCCACTGCGGGTTCTTCAGCCATTCATCAAAAGTACCCGCATATTCTCCCGCACTGCCTGCAGTACCATCGATATTAAAGATCCGGGATACCATATCCATCCAGCTCTCTGTCCCGTACATCACAGCCATCCCATAGCCCTGTTCTGATACAATCAGCTGCCGGTAAGCCATCGTACTGAATGTTTCATACTGAATGACAGACTTCAGTTCCACACCGCTGACATTCATCTCGCCATCTTCCGGAAGTTCCGTCACAACTCCCCTGGCTTTGTCTGTCTCCTCTGTATTCTCAGTCTCTTTTCTCGCTGAGACAGCTCCGCATACCGAAGCGAAATCACTGTCCGAGCAGTCTTCCAGTTCACTGCTGGAATGCCCGTCAAAATACCAGCTCCACAGCTCCTGATAACTATCAAATCCCAGATATCCGGCCATGCCATCCCAGATCTGCTCTCCGCCGCTGACAGACATGTAATAGACCACATCCTTGTCCCGGTCCATCACAATTACCATTCTGGGATTCTCTATCACCAGGATATAGACCGGCAGCACACTGCGTTCCAGATAAATGTCATAAACCCCCACTTCGACTTTCCCGTCAAAGATCTGCTTCGCCGTCACTTTCACGCCATCCGGCAGCGGCAGCAGATCTGCCTCCTGCCACATTTCAATCATCCGGTTAAATCGGTCCGCCACATTGTTAAGACTCTCTCCAACCAGTAAGAGTTCATCCGGCCACAGATAGTTATCCTCATAACTGTACATGCCAATCCCGCTGCTGACCCAGTCCATCTGCGGTCCGGCAAAATCCTCCAGCATTTTCATCCTGCCGGCAATATCCAGTGAGTCCGTATTCAGGAACTGGATCTCTTCCCTGCTCCCGAGCGTCACCTGACCATTCAGATACATTTCATCCTGCCAGCGACTGTACCATCCCGGAAAAAACCAGGCAATCGTCAGCGCAATTCCAAGCCCCAGCACTCCCACGCTGTATTCCAGCACAGTCTTTACCAGGCCCTTTTTCCGGCTCCGCCCCCGCTCTCTGACTCTTTTTTCTGTCCTTTTTCTGTCCTTTTTTTCAAATATCATCGTTTTTCCGACTCTTTTTCCTTTTTCGGTCTTTTTTCATATCGCTGTCTCCGTGCTGCCCCGTCCCGCTGCAAAAATGTACCGACACTTTCAGTCCGCCTTCCGGGCAGTTCTCAAAAGTCCACACAGCACCGTGCAGCTGAACAATCTTGCGGCACAGCGCCAGACCAAGCCCTGCTCCGCCTTCTTTGCGGGATCTGGACTTGTCCACCATATAAAAAGCCTCCGTAATCTTGGACAGCTCCTCCTGCGGTATCCCCGCACCCTGATCCTTTACGGAAATCATATATCCGCCCGGATGATACCACCCTTTCAGCACAATCTGTGTCCCAGGTTCCGAAGCCTTCCTCGCATTGTCCAGCAAATTCAGGAAAAGTGACATCAGAAGATCTCTGTCGCCGTAGATATATCCCGCCTCCGACTCCACCTTCAGCGCAATCTGTTTCTCCTGCATAGCCGGCCCGCTGACCTGCTCCAGATCCCGCATCAGATCCAACACAAAGATCTCCTCCAGCTCGATCTCTTTCCTGTCGGCCATGGACAGCTCCAGCAGTTTGTAGGAAAGAGACTGAAGCCTCTTCCCCTGACTGTAAATATAACCCGCACACATATCGGTCTCTTCCCGGCTCAGCTCCATCTGCCTGATCGTATCCGCGTAACCGATAATTGATGTCAGCGGCGTTTTCAGCTCATGGGCAAACGCTGCCGTAAACTCTTCCTGCCCGCGGACCGTATCCTGCATTTTTTCCATCTGGCTGCTCATTGTATTGGCCATCCAGTTAAAATCATCTGCCAGCATACCGATCTCATCATTGCTTTTGATCTTCACCCGGATATCATAATTTCCTCCGGCAAACTGTCTTGTAGCGCGGGAAAGCTTTTTCATATTGCGCATCACCAGAAACAGCGCTATCAGAATCACGCTTCCCACCAGAACAGTCAGGAACATGCTTCCCATCCGGTACTGCGCAAACATATCCGCCCTGTTAGCAAATACTTTTGTGATATCTTTCGTTGTTTCAATATAGACGCCAAAACTGCTGCGGCTTAACACCACATAGTAGACCTCATCGCCGCGGGATACAACCTCACTTCCCACATTCTCGTCCTCATTCAGCCGTTCAAGCAGGCAATTCTCCACCTGCAGCACATTGTCCTGATACAGAACCTTTCCATCCTCTCCGTAGATTCTCACATTTCCGCTGCGGTTCTCATGTTTCTGCGAAAAACTTTTTACCACCATCTGCACCGTGGTCTGTTCTTTCTGCGCCTCCGACAGCGCATTCCACGTCAGCTCATAGGAATTCTGAAACATCTGGTTTTCCATCAGGCAGCGTTCCTCCTGCTGCTTCAGACTACTCTGAAAACTCTGATCTACCATCCAGCATCCGAACACCGTAAGAAACAGGGAAAAAATCGGCGTGGTTATAAAAAAAATCTTCCAGGACAGTTTCATACTTTCCTCCTCGTGTCCGGCATCTATACAACCAGACGATAACCGATCTTGTAGACTGCCTGAATATGATCCTCCAGCCCCAGTTTCTTTTTAAGACGCTGTACATGCAGGTCTACCGTCCGCCCTGTGCTGTTATACTCTCCGCCCCAGACATTCTCATAGATCATCTCCCGGTACAGCGCCCGGTTCTTGTTTCGCACAAAAAGCAGCAGCAGTTCATATTCCTTGGGTGTCAGCTCAACCTCTGCACCCGCACGGCTGACAGAGCGCGAAGCTGTGTTAATCTCGATATCAAACAGCTGCAGCTGTTTTTCCGCCTTGCGGTAACGGCGCAGCACCGTCTCCACTCTGGCCAGGAGCTCTGAAATTTCAAACGGTTTGGCAATGTAATCCTCTGCTCCCATCTTCAGCCCTTTCACCTTCTGCGCCGTATCGCCCATAGCGGTAAGAAAGATCACAGGAATATCCACCGTTTTGGCATACTCCAGCACCTCATATCCGTTTAGTCCAGGAAGCATAATATCTAACAAAATCAGGTCATACGTCTGCTCTGAAATCAGATTGGCCGCCTCCACTCCATCAGAAGCCGTCTCACACTGATATCCGGCCTTTACCAGATTCATCCGTATCAGATTGGCAATCGCTTCCTCATCATCCACTATTAAAATTTTAATCATAGCCGCCCTATCCTTCTCTCTTTATCTTCCTTTTATTCTACCTGTCCGGCTGTCTTTCGTCAAATAACTTACCTTTACCTTTTCATTACACTTTCTTTAAATCTTTCAGCGTCATCCTCTTTTGCTTTTGCAATTCAGGAATGCCCGGTATTCCTGCCGCAACATAATGCATATCGCTCACAAAGAGTCTTTTTCACACACGCAGCGGGATTCTGCACTGCTGAAACTATGTCATATTTTGCACTACAGTTTGCATTTGCAAAATGGGAGATTGTTTTCTTTTAATTGTGGAAATACTACACTAAACTCAATCGTTTCGACATATCAGCGTTCATCAGACGGCCGTAAAACCTCTGCAGCGCTATTAATTTATAAAGTTCAAAGGAGAAATCACGTATGTCTGAAAAGCACAAATCAGAATACCGTCAGCTGGGGCTGACCATTGCCTATTATCGGAAACTCAAGGGGTTCACGCAGTTGGAGCTGGCTGAGAAAGTAAATATCAGCAGAACACATATCAGCAATCTTGAAGCCCCGAATATGGAAAAATCCATCTCTCTGGATATTCTCTTTGATATCGCCGATGCGCTGGATGTTCCGGTGAAAAATCTGTTTGATTTCCGTGTATGATGCATTAATCCGTATACGTGTTCCGTACTCTCACTGTAATCCCGGTATTGTTTTGCCGGAGGCTTATGTTATAGGAAATTATCGTAATTTCCTATAACATAACATAAAAACAGAGGTCCTCAACGCCGGACCTCCATTTTTATGTTTTTATTCAAGAATGCCGAGGCATCCTTGCTTGATTCGGTTCAATTACTTATTCTACGTCTGCCTTTGTCAGAAGCTTCAGCGGAATATTTACCAGTGCGTCTACTTCTTCTCCATTCAGCACTTTCAGTGCACTCTCCAGAGCCGTCTCGATCTGAAGATCCGGCTGCTGCTGCACTGTCGCAGCCATTTCCCCCGTTTTCAGCGCTTCGATGGCATCTGCCGTTGCATCGATACCGGAAATCCTGAGCTCATCTGCTCTTCCTGCTGCCGCTACCGTTCTGGCTGCGCCCAGCGCCATCTCATCATTGTGTGCATAGATTGCATCCAGCTCCGGATTGGCCTGCAGAATGTCTTCCGTCACATTTGCAGCCTCGTCTCTGGAATAGTTGGCGGTCAGAGAAGCGACTACCTCAATATCCGGAGCGTCCGCCTCAATCTTGTCCATAAAGCCGGCCTGTCTGTCTACAGAGGACGGCGCACCGGAGATACCTTCCAGAATCGCTACTTTTCCTTTGCCGTCCAGATCTTTGATCAGCTGCTCCGCATCCAGTGCGCCCGCCTCTTTGTTATCAATATCCAGATGCTGCACAACTTCGCCGCTGTTGGAAGGTCTTGTGACTGTAATTACCGGGATCCCCGCCTCATTCGCGGCGATCGTGGAAGTACCGATACCATCAGAGTCTACCGGGTTCAGAATAATCAGATCCACTTCTTTTGTGATCAGGTCTTCCACCTGTGTAGCCTGAGTGTTTGTATCGTCCTGTGCATCCAGCACAACCAGATCAATCCCCATCTCTTCTGCCTTTGCCTCAGCCGCATCCTTCATCTCCACGAAGAAATCATTCGACAGTGTAGAAACTGCAAACCCTATCGTATAGGTTTCCTCCGCCTGTACAGCCATGGTTCCCATTGCAGCCACCATCATACCCATGCATAAGAAAGCTCCCAGTACCTTTTTCTTCATTGTAAAACCCTCCTTATATAAAATTTAAATTCAGTTCTTCTTGCGCTGGATCAGCACAGCCGCCAGTATAATAAACCCCTTTACAATACTCTGCAGAAATGCCGTGACTCCCAGCAAATTCATTCCATTATTAATTACTCCGATAATCAGTGCGCCAATCAGAGTCCCCGTAATTGTTCCTACTCCTCCTGACAGAGATGCGCCCCCAAGAATGACGGCTGACAGAACATCCATCTCCATACCTTCACATGCGGTAGGCTGCGCTGACAGCAGCTTGGACGTTGTAATAATTCCGCCCACCGCGCACATTGCCCCGTTGACGATAAACGCATACAGCTTGTACCTCTGCACCGGTATGGTAGAAAGCCTGGCCGCCTCCGTATTGGCACCGATCGCCTTCAGGTAAATACCGTGCTTCGTCTTGTGGATGACTACAAAACTGATCACCAGCAGAACCACCATAATCACAGTAGATACCGGGATCACATTCAGCACATATTTGGCTCCCCAGAGTGCGAAACTGTCCGGAAGCCCCGACATGGATTTTCCGTTTGTCCAGAGCATTACGCAGCCTCTGAAAATCCCCATGGATGCCAGTGTTACAATGAACGACGGGATCTTCATGTATACAGACATCAGTCCGTTGAACAGCCCCGTTCCGATGCCGATCACCAGTGCAAACAGGATCGCCACAGCCTGCGGCATTCCCTGGAGCAGCGCCCAGGCGCTTCCCACTCCGGCCAATGCCGCGCAGGAACCTACGGAAAGGTCAATCTCCCCCGTCAGCACCACGCACAGCATGCCGATGGCAATAATCAGCGTGACCGATATCTGCCTGGTAATGTTTAAAATGTTTTTTGCACTTAAGAAATACGGAGACGCTATTGAGAAAATCGCACACAAACCGATCAGTATCAGTAATAACTCCAGTTCTCCTTTTAGATATTTTGTGAACCCATTTCCCTTCTTCATACACGGCCTCCTAAAGAAAGTGCTAATATTTTTTCATTTGACGCCTCTTCGGGCATCAGTTCACCGGCAATAGCCCCTTTGTACAGGACAAAAATGCGGTCACACAGATTCATCAGTTCCTCAAACTCTGAGGACATGATCAGCATTCCCTTCCCATCGTCCGCCAGGCTGCGGATCAGGCGATAAATCTCTGCCTTTGCGCCCACGTCAATGCCTCTGGTAGGTTCATCCATAATGACCAGATCAGGATCTCCCGTCAGCCACTTGGCGATGACTACTTTCTGCTGGTTTCCTCCTGACAGATTTCCTACCGGAAGATCCAGCTTCATCGGCATCACCTGCAGCTTTTCCGCCATATCGGTACATACCCGGTTCTTCTTTTTCTTATCCAGCAGCCCGAACCGGTTCTGGAATTTCCCGACATTGGCCACTACCATATTGTCGGCCACCGTATCATTCAAAAACAGTCCCTCTTCTTTCCGGTCCTCCGGGATGAATGCAATCTTATATTTTCTGGTATCGCAGGGGGAAGCAAAATGCACTTCATCCCCGTTCAGGAATATTCTGCCGCCCTGCTGCTTTGCATTTCCGAAAATGCTGTGAGCCAGCTCGCTCTTCCCGGCTCCCACAATCCCCGTCACTCCCACGATCTCTCCCCTGTGGAGTTCCATGGAAACAGGCGCCTTCATCCGATCCGTCTGAAACTGTTCCAGCTTCAGGACCGTCTCTTTTCCGGCACAGTCATAATTTCTGGTATGTCTTTCAGCTCTTATTTCCCTGCCAATCATGGCAGAAATGAGCTCTTTTTCCGTCACGCTGTCCATATCAAACACGGAAATATTTCTTCCATCCCGGAATACGGTAGCCCTCGTGCATACCCGGAAAATTTCTTCAAGATAATGAGAAATATAGATCATCGTAACCTTTTTCTTTTTTAGCATCTCCATAATCTTGAATAAGGTATCAATCTCTGCCTTGCTCATTCCTGTGGTAGGCTCGTCCAACAGCAGAATCTTGGAATTGATCGCCAACGCTTTTACAATCTCCACAATCCTCTTCTGTCCCATGCCCAGCTCTGAAACCTTCTTCCGGCAGTCAATATTGATCTTAAATTCGTCCAGGTATGCCTGACTCTTCTGATAAATCTCATTCCTGCGGCAGATCCCCAGCGCAGAGTATGTAGGCTCCAGTCCAAGGAAAATATTTTCCGCCACGGACAGCGTCTCGATCAGACTCAGCTCCTGATATATCGCCGCAATCCCCAGGCTCCTGGCCTCAATAGGTGAATGAACAGCCGTCTGCTTTCCATCTATGAAAATCTGTCCCTCATCTGCCTGATGCACACCCGTTATAATCTTAATCAATGTGGAT
>CAKRNX010000095.1 GCA_934371475.1 uncultured Lachnospiraceae bacterium | reverse complement strand
GGTGGACACCGTGCTTTATTTTGAGGGTGACCGTCATGCCTCCTACCGGATCCTGCGGGGCGTGAAGAACCGTTTCGGTTCCACGGATGAGATCGGCGTGTTTGAGATGCGGGAAGAAGGGCTGCAGGAGGTGGCAAATCCTTCCGAGTATATGCTGGAGGGAAAGCCGGAGGGAGCCTCCGGGTCTGTGGTGGCCTGTTCGATGGAAGGCACAAGGCCGATCCTGATCGAGATTCAGGCACTGGTGTGTCCCACCAATCTGGCTTTTCCGAGGCGGACAGCGGACGGAGCGGATCTGAATCGCGTGAACTTGCTGCTGGCGGTGCTGGAAAAGCGTCTGGGGCTGCGGTTGTCGAACTGTGATGCCTACATCAACATTGCGGGCGGCATCCGCATGAGAGAGCCTGCGGTGGATCTCGGTATTGTGATGGCGCTGATTTCAAGTTTCAAAGACCGGGTCATTGATGAGAAGACGATCGTGTTCGGTGAAGTGGGATTAAGCGGCGAGATCCGTGCGGTGAGCATGGCGAAACAGAGAGTCATGGAGGCCAGAAAACTGGGCTTTACTACTGTGATTTTGCCGGAGTCGTGCAAAAAGTCTGTGGGTGAGGTAGAAGGCATGGAGCTTCGGGGTGTGCGCACCGTGCGCGATGTGATGTATCTGATGGCGTAAAATTCAAGAATGCCTCGGCATTCCTGCCATGAGATGCACGTCATGCATTTGTATGATACATTCCTTTTGCGTACTTCTGTATCTGCATTCTGGTAGAAAAGAGGGATGAAAAATAGGTGGTTTGCAAGATGGGCAAAACACACTATTGTCTAAGATATATGTGAACGAAAGAAAAATTCTGTGGAAAACGTTTGAGATAAAGGAGAAGACTGTGGACAGAAAAGAAAATATTGTCCTCATCGGGATGCCCGGTGTGGGAAAAAGTACGATAGGAGTCATCCTGGCCAAGCAGCTGGGATATCAGTTTGTGGATGCGGATCTGGTGATCCAGCAGGAGGAGAGCCGTCTGCTGCGGGAGATCATTGCCGATGAAGGCATAGAGGGATTTCTGGCAGTGGAGAACCGTGTCAACGCATCCATCGAGGCGGAGCGTTCCGTCATCTCCACCGGCGGCAGTGTGGTGTATGGCAAAGAGGCGATGGAGCATCTCGGGGAGATCGGTACGATCGTTTATCTGAAGCTTCCGTATGATCTGCTGGAGAAGCGCCTCTCCAACCTGCAGGACCGAGGTGTGGTGCTGCGTGACGGACAGACATTGTATGATCTTTATGAAGAGAGAACACCGCTGTACGAGAAATATGCAGATCTGGTTGTGGACGAGACCGGGCTGGATATTGAGGGGACAAGAGAGGTGTTGGAACAGATGCTGAGAAATATGATGCGGCAGGACTATAGTGCCGTAGCACCCTGATCCGGATTGCCGGGATCGCAGGAGTACAGGAACAGGCAGAACAGATTTTGATACAGTTATCCTGAATATAAATCAGGTTTTTTTACGAAAAATCAGGGGATCTTATGGGAAGGTTCCGGTTTCATTGACTTGTGTTTTACCGTGTTATACAATCAGAATTATCAAGAGAAACGGCATGCATGCGCTGGAAACTGAAAATAATCTGACTGTAAAAGAAAGGAAACAAGGAGCAATGAGAGAGAAAAAGATGTTCTGGAAAAAGGCTGCGGCAGCAGGTATGGCGGCAGTGATGGCAGCAGGCATGGCGTTCCCGGCATTTAGCGCGGAGACAGCAGACGCAGAAGAGAGCGGACAGGTTTACGAGTACGAAAACAAATATCTGTGGTATGTGCCCACAGAGAGCTTCATCTGGGATTATTATGGATGCCTAGCTGATCATCACAGCAAGATGGGCGGAACCGCGGCAGACGGCACAGAGTTTGATTTTGATGCGCTTGTGAATAGCCCGCTGGGTGAAAGCATCGTAAATAATGCAAAGAATTTTATCCTTAATTCCGATGAGTACAGTGCGAGCGAATATCAGTACTGGGAAGATCTGGGTATCAAGAAGGAGATGCATGATTTCGAGGATAAAGCCGGAAAATGGGCGACATTTACTCCGATGGCGGCATATGATGAGGCCAATGCAGACAAGACATGGCCGGTGCTGTTTGTTTTCCACGGCGGCAGCAATCCAATTTATGTGACAGAGACCTACGGCTATGCACAGCTGGCGGCGCAGGAAGGATTTATCTGCGTGATGCCGTGGGCAGCGAATGGAGGATCCAAGGATGAGGAAGAGGGAACAACTCTTGACAGTGAGGTGGACCGCATCATGGAAGTGCTCCGGGCAGAATATCCGATTGATGAGAGCCGCATCTACGGAGCAGGATATTCTCTAGGCGGACGTTCTACCGTGCGTGAGACAATTAAACATCCGAACATGTTTGCGGCAATCACTGTAGGCGGACATAACCTGGGCGGCATCAGACAGGGGAACACTTCCTATACTTTTGCACAGGAAGAGTGGGATGCGCTGAACGAGACTCCTGTACTGCAGCTGGACGGCGACAATGAGATGCGCGCAAAACTTCCGTACGGTTATGATATTACCGGTGAGGATGCCACCACAGCGCTGAACCACTGGTTCAAGATCAACGGCATCGATAAAGAAGTAACCGTGGAGAGCTGCCAGAATATTGTAGATACCACAGATGATATTGCACAGAAAAAGATCGGTCTGGATGCAGACAAGATTTATACCCAGTATTACGATGGCACAGAATATTACACCGCTGATTTCTGCAATGAAGACGGCGTAACCATGATTAAAGTCGTCAACGTAGAGGGAATGATCCACTGGATGACTCAGTCTATGTCACAGGTGGCATGGAACTTCATGTCCCAGTATGCAAGAGATACCGGGACCGGAGAACTGATTGTGCTGAATCAGGACGATGAGCCGCAGCTGGAGCCGCAGGAGATTGAGTATAAGACTGAGGGAAGCTTTATCCAGGATTACTCCAAAGAAGCGGAGATTGGAGAGCCGATTACCATTACAGTAAAGGCATCTGCGGATGTGACAGATTTCGTACTGACCATGGAAGACGGCACACCGCTGAACGTGGAGAGCACAAAAGAAGATGGTTCTGACGGATTTACCATGTGGACACTGCAGACTTCTGTGGACAGGGCAGGAAAGGCTATGCTGCAGATGACTCCCGTAACCGAAGAGGGAGATACTTCCGTGCTGGTTCTGCCGGTGCTGGTGCAGTAAGAAGTCAGAGTGTTTCTGAAAAACTCCGGCAAAATGAAAAACAATCGCAATTGACCGAGCTGGAAGCAAAATTGCAATTTAAGCGACAGATTTAAAAAATACAGACAGGGAGTATCTTCTCTTGCATAATTGCAGGGATATTCCCTGTATTTGTGTTATAACAAAATTCAAGAATGCTCCAGCATTTTTGCTGCGAGGTGCGCGGCATCTCACATCTGATATCCGCATTATAAATGGGGATAGACTGAAGTATGTCCTCCTGTGTAAAAATAAAAGAAAATTTGAAAAATCATAAGTAAAATAATACGACATATTCTATGAGATGGAGAAAGTTGTTTGATAGAGAAATAGATGAGGGATACGGAGGAAAGAACAGGATGAAACGGGGAAGCAAAACAGCCGCCTGGCTGCTGGCAGGGATGTTACTTGCGGGCAGCGGTAACATGAATATTTCCATAGCGGCACAGTCCGGAGAGCCGCTGCGGTGCATCTCTTTTTATTCCAGCGTCAATGGTGTCAGCAGCACGATCTTTTATGTGACGGAGAGTCTGCAGAAAAATCTGGAGGGAGATAAAGAGATTTCCCTGAGTGTCTATTCGCTTTCAACAGATCTGTACGAATCACTGGAATATAAGGTGGAGACCGCCGCTGCCCTGGATATGGATGTCATGATTCTCTCGGATCTGCCGGAGGATCTAGATCCGGATATTTTGGAACTGCTGCAGGAAAATCATATCTTTGTAATTGTCGTGGACGGACAGCCTTCGTCTTATGAGAACAGTGCCTGGATCGGAACGGATAACCGTGAGATGGGAGTCAGGGCGGCGCAGCTTGGCGCAGAGCGGGTGGCGGAGTATCAGGCAGGGGTGCTGGCGACATCGTTTCGCGGCGGGACAATCTCCGCCAGCAGAAAAGAGCGGCAGGTGGGATTTGAGCAGGAAGCGGCCAGACAGGAGGGAATGACAGTTCTGCCGGAGCAGATCTGTACCTCCAACGGCCTGGAGGCCATGCAGCGGGTCAGGGACTATATGAGTGAAAATCCAGACATGAATCTGATCTACTGTCTGGATTCGGCTTCCGGGATCACGGCGTCCAGAGTGCTGCTTGAGCAGGGAAGGACGGATGATGTCTATGTGATCTGCTATGATCTGGTGGAGCAGGTGCAGCAGGAGATGAAACAGGGCGGGATTGACGCGGTGATTGAACAGGATACGGACGGGATTGGCCGCCAGGTAGCAGGATTCCTGAAAGAAATAAAGAAGGAAGGAACCAGTGAGCTGGCAGGAAGTGAGATTGCGGTGCCGGGCAGAATTGTAGAGGCGGATGATGTGGGAGGAGTACAGAATGAATAAAGAAAAAGTTCTGTCAATCCAGAAAAGGATCCGCCACTACAGTATTGCGCTGGCTGTGGGAATGATTGCGGTATTTGCCATGACACAGCTGCTGGCAGCAATCTTTCAGTCGGCGAGTACAAGAGTCTGGATGGAGTACAACTGTTTCGCCAGATACTGGAATGTGCTGCAGGAGGCGGACCGGGTGCTGTACCGCTATGCGCAGACGCCGGTACAGAAGGACCGGGAAGACGCGGCGGCGCTGATCGAGGAACTGGAGAGCGATGCGCAGATCATACATGATGCGGCAGGACAGAGTCAGCTGCAGGATCTTCAGATTATTACCGGAAAATATGTCCGGACAGCGGAGGATCTGCTGGGGAGCGATGCGGATACGGAGGTATCACAGTCTGAAAGAATATAAGGAAATTTCTGACGGGCTTTACCATACGCTGTATCAGATGATGCAGAACTACCTGGATGCCAGCCTGACGAAGCTGGAACGGACGCGCCGGATCCTCAATGCGGGGGCTGTGGGTGTGGGCGCGGCGATTATTGTATTTCTGGTGGGATGGATCGGACGGATCGGTCATCGGATTGTGCGGCCAATCCGGGAACTGACGGAGCAGGCGCAGGAAGTTACAGGCGGGAATCGGATGATTGAGATGCGGTACCGGGAGAATATTGAGGATGAGCTGGATATTCTGAACAATGCATTTTATCAGATGCTGGAGACGAATAATCAGAGTTATGATATGCTGAAGAAACAGGGGGAACTGGAAAAGCGGCTGGCGGTTACAAAACTGCGCCTGCTTCAGTCCAGAGTCAATCCTCACTTTATGTTCAACACGCTGAATCTGATTGCCGGGCTGGCAGTGGAAGAGGATGCGGAGCGGACGACAGAAATGCTGATCAAGACGGCAAAGTATCTGCGGTATGCACTGGAATATCTGGACAAGGCGGTGCGTCTGGAAGAAGAGCTGGGTCACGCCATGGATTACATGGAGATCCAGAAAGAACGGTTTGAGGACAGATTTGTGACAGAACTGGAGATCCAGGAAGCATGTAAGGACGCCATTGTGCCGTCCATGATTTTGCAGCCGCTGTGTGAGAATGCGCTGGAATACGGCATGATGTCCTGGGAGCGCACAACGCGGATTGTGATCCGGGCCTGTATCCGGGGCGATCGGCTGGCACTTTCTGTAGAGGATAACGGGGCGGGCATGGAGCCGGAAAAACTGGCGCAGATCAGGGAAAATCTGAACAATGCGGAAGAATATGATGACGCGAAAGGGATCGGCATTGTCAATACGTACCAGAGGATCCGAAGCTTTTATCTTGATCAGGCGTGGCAGAACGGGAATGCAGGAGAACAGGTAAGCTGTCAGGTAGAGAGTGAGCCGATGGTATGCACAAGGATCTGTTTTGAGATGCCGCTGCTTCTCAGAATGTAAGGCTGGAATTCACAGCTTATGAGATGTTTAAAAAATATGCCCTGGTTGTGGAGCAGACAGCAAAAGAAAATGGGGAGTTTACATGAATATGAAAACAGTGATAGCGGATGATGAGAAGATGGCACTGGTTGTGCTGAAAAAGCAGATTGACTGGGAAGGGCTGGGACTGACGCTGGAGGGCGAGGCCAGGGACGGAAACAGCCTTCTGGAACTGATCAGGGAAAAGAAGCCGCAGCTGGTGATTACAGATATCCGGATGCCCAGATACAGCGGCCTTGAGATTATAGCAAAAACGCTGGAAATGGGACAGAAGCCTAGGTTTGTCATTACGAGCGCCTATGCGGATTTTACTTATGCCAGGCAGGCAATGCGTCTGGGAGTGGAAGATTTTCTGCCAAAGCCGGTGGAGAAAAAAGAGTTAAACCAGGTACTCGGAGAGATTGTGCGCAGAGCGTCGCAGGATCAGGGAGAACAGAAGCTGCCATCCGGGCTGGTGTGCAATGCCTGCGGATATATCAGGGAACATTATGGAGAAAAGATTACACTGGAAAGTATCTCAGAGCATTTTTTCATCAGTCCCAATTATTTTTCCGCATTGTTTAAGAAAGAAACAGGGATGAATTTTGTAGAATATCTAACAGATGTGCGCATGAAAGAAGCCAGAGAATTGCTGAAAGATCCGGCCTGTTCGGTGGCAGATGTGGCAGGACGGATCGGGTATCGGGATACCGGCCATTTTGTTGCGAATTTTTCAAAGAAATATGGAGTGACGCCTGCTGTGTGGCGGAGAGGCGAAGTGCAGTTCTCATACGGAAAATCAGAGAAATCAGAGCTGTAGACGTTACGCTGCATAACTTTTGGTGAGAGCGTCCGGCGCAGGCTGTGTAAATTTCAGTTTTCATTTCACGGAAAACCGGAGCCTGCAGAATGAAGATCCTCCGTCAGAGTATATATTGTCAGGGTCAATCGTTTTGGGACGGCCGGAACAAATTTGCAGTACAGTTGTGCTAATATAAAACTGCTGTCCGGGTACAATCTTCAAAAAAAGTACAAATCAGACAGAAATGGTTGAAAAAGAACAGAAAATCTGATAAATATTAAGATATGTTTTTGTATCACATGGACAGATTTTAAACACGCACCTGAAACGGAGAAAGGAATTAGGTAAAAAAGGATGAAAAAAAGATTACTTGCACTGACAATGGCAGGAATGATGGTATTTGGCGGCGCTTTCAGCGCAATGGCAACAGAGGCTCAGACAGAAGCAGAGTCCGAGACAATTCCGGAAGTGACCGTAGACATGGCAGACTTTGATACTTACGAGGGAACATGGGTAAATTTTGAGGCAGGATTTTCACTGTATCTGCCCAGCGACTGGGATGTGCTGGAAGTATCAGATGAAGATGCGGAAAACGACATTATTTACGAGGTAAAGGCACCGGATGGCGCGGATCAGAACATGGCACTGGTCGTATCAGCTACTGATGTAGGCAAGGACTGTGATCTGCAGCAGGTATTCGATGAAGTAACAGATGGCGGATGCGAAGATGTGCAGAAGGGCATCATAAACGGTATTTCTGTTGTTGCATTTGAGACTGACGATTCTTATGGAGCGGCATTCCTGGATGACAACGGCATTATGTACAGCGTACAGGTAGGACCGAGAGACGAAGATATTGTTACATTAGCAGCGGACATTCTGTCTACTCTGAGACCGACGGAGACTGTAGAGACCGAGGCAGCAGCAAACTAAAAGAAAAGAATACAAACAGAATATGGCGGATGAGATGAAACAGGTTCAGTAAGTTTTGTCCGTGTATAAAATCAGCATATTAGACGACAGGTCTGATGTGCTGATTTTTTGATTCGTAATCTTCCACTTGAGAAAAGGAATGTATTGTCTGTTCTGGATAAGCATAATCAGATGTGATATACTGTCCCTGATGCGATGGCTGACGTAAAAACATCGGAGAGGTGCATACCGGAAACGATGTGCCAGAATCAAATGACGGGCATTTTGGTATATCCGGAAGTGCGTTTCTTTTTGTGCGAGCTGCACATAAAAAATATGACGGAGGGAAATATTATGTTGGAATATAAGTATGACACACAGCTGCTGATTGAAGGCCAGGGACTGGACGAGGATGAGATCAGCGATTATTTTACAGAGCATTTTAAGGGAGACTGCCTGCTGGCAGTGGGAGATGATGAACTGATTAAGATTCATTTCCATACGAATGAACCGTGGCAGGTGCTGGAATACTGCGCTACGCTGGGAGAGATTTATGATATCGTAGTGGAAGATATGGACCGTCAGTCCAGAGGGCTGAAAGGCTGAAAAACAGGGGAGAAAAGCGATGGCATTTACGCTTGGCATGATTCTGGAAGCGCGCGAGCGCCTCAAGGGCGTGGCTCAGCGGACGGGTCTTGTGCAGTTCAAGACGCTTTCCGACGAGCACAGCCAGATTTATCTGAAAACCGAGGATTTGCAGAACACCGGCTCGTTCAAGGTGCGCGGCGCGTATATTAAAATCGCCAGCCTCAGCGAGGAAGAGCGCGCCTGCGGTG
>CAKRNX010000094.1 GCA_934371475.1 uncultured Lachnospiraceae bacterium | reverse complement strand
TGGTCTTGATCGGGTAGGTCAGCTTGCTCAGTTTGCTGCCGCCGTGGAAGTCCATATCAGATGTATAAGCATTGACCCGGTTGCCCACGCAGCGGCCTTCGTGCTCCATACCGAAATACTGAACCTCATGTCCATGCTGTTCCAATACCTCCCCCAGCTTGAATATGTAGGTTTCTGATCCGCCGTTTCGGTACAGAAATTTATTAATCATCAGTGTCCGCATTTATTTTCTCCCATATAATGTTTCTGTCATCTCGACTACGTGATCCCAATTATATTTTCCACAGATATAATCTGCCGCCTGATTCTTTATATCCCGTATCTTTTCCGGATGGTCACAGGCATACTGCAGTTTTTCTTTTAGATCTTTTACATTCGCTTTTTCAAATATCATTGCCTTGTTCTCTACAACTTCCGTACACTCCGGAATATCCGAGACGAGGCAGCAGTTTCCGTAGCTCATTGCCTCCAGCAGACTCAACGGCATTCCTTCCAGATCAGACGGCAGCGTATAAAGATATGCGTTGCTGTTCAGTTCTTCCAGCATCTGTCCCTGTACAAACCCGGTAAATTGAATACGCTTATCCTCTTTTGCCAGGTCTCTCAGCTCCCGTGCAAAATCGTCGGTATCACTGGATCCCCCTGCTATGATCAGTTTTTTATCTGTCCTGATCTGTTTAAATGCCTCGATCAGATATCGGATCCCTTTTTCCGGTACAAGCCGGCCGAGAAAAAGGATATAGGAGTCTTTCTCCAGTCCGAATTTTTCTGTGATCAATTCCGCATTTCGGATCTCAGGCCGTGTCACACCATTTGGGATAAAATGTGTAACCCTTTGATATGTATTTTGAAAATAATTCTGCACACCTTTGCTCAACACAATGATTTCATCTGCATATTTTACTGCATTGCGTTCGCCCTGGCGTATAAACCTGGAACCAAAACCTGATTTCCACTTTTCCCGCTGCCAGTCAATGCCATGCACCGTAACCACAACTTTTTTTCTGAACAGCCTGGGGATCCAGCAGAAGAATGCCGGTCCTTCCGCATGAATGTGCACCACATCGTATTTCCCGAATGCGCAAAACAATGACGCAAAAAAGGAAGAAGAGACCGCAGCCAGTCCCTTCTTTTCTATGGTCGGAACTGTTCTTATCCTGATCCCTTTATACTCTGTCTTTTTTCCTGTGTCATATTCTTCACCGCTTACATGATGTCCGGCTCTGTTATAGCATACTACTTTGTTTCCCTGCCTGGCCATCCGGGTACAGAGTTCTTCTACAACGATCTCTATACCGCCCTCTCTGCTTGGTATCCGTTTATGCCCGAACATGGCAATCCGCAACTGTTTTTTCATCCGTCACACTGCCCCCTCATTCTTGAGCACTACTTTCACTGTCTTCAGAAGAATCTTGATATCCATACCCAGATTCCAGTTGCTGATATACTCGCAGTCCAGTCTGACCACTTCTTCAAAATCTGTGATATCGCTGCGCCCGTTGACCTGCCAGATGCCGGTGATGCCGGGCTTGATGGCCAGACGCGCCCAGTGGTGCAGCTCATAAAGACCTGTCTCTGAGATCAGAGGAGGGCGGGTGCCCACCAGCGACATATCTCCTTTCAGCACATTGAAAAACTGCGGGAATTCATCCAGACTGGTTTTGCGGATAAACTCGCCGATGCCGGTCTTTTTTGTGCCGTCCGGCATGATCTTATTACCGATCACTCTGGGATCGAAGTCCAGCTTGAACATCTTGCCGTCCCCCAGCTTATTTTCTTTCATCAATGCCTCTCTGCGCTCTTCCGCATCCAGATACATACTGCGGAACTTGTACATTTTAAAGTGTTTTCCGTTTTTGCCCACACGTTCCTGGGTGAAAAAAATCGGTCCCGGAGAATTGATGTAAATGGCCGGTGCTACAAAGATAAAAATGATGCCTGTCAGCAGACATCCCACGAGCCCCGCCATAATATCAATAATCCGCTTGATGCACAGCTGCGTCGATGAAGCATAGTTGATTGTAGTGGTCAGAACCGTGTAGTCTCCCACTTTCTCAATAAACTGCCGTTTTCCCGTCATATTGACTACTTTCGCCAGATTCAGATGGATCGTCACACCGGTTTCCCGCAGATGCCTCATCATTTCCTGCGGATACGGCTGCGCATCAGAAATCACCACCAGTACTTCATCAATCCATTCCTGACACACATACATGGGGGCAGTATCCATGTTCGCTACTACTTTGACTCCGTCAATGACCTTTCCTACCATATTTCGGTCGATCACAGCCACACCTGCAAAAGTATAGCGGGCATAGTTGTGTTCCTTCATGTTCGCCACCACCTGTGCTGCCACGTCAGAGGTCGTGATGATCAGCAGTGACCGGTCGCTGCCGGTATTCATTTTTTCTCTCAACGCCTTTTTCCAGATCTCTCTGGCCGCATAGGTAATGATAACATAGATCACAATCGTCAAAATAAGAGCCAGTCTCGAATAGCTCTGGCCCTCCCTAAGCAGGAACAGGTAGACAGCGGCCAGCGCACCCAAAATCACACCATGTTTCACCGTTGTCACGAAGTCCCCATAATATCCTCTTTTTAGCACATTTCTTAATGTCCCGTTTAAAAACAGAACAACTACATTTATCAGTTCAAGAAAAATAGCCATATTGCGGTAGGTCAGACTGTTATACGGAACAAATCCGTGTCCGCTGAGCGCATACGCGATAATAAAGGCAATCTGCAGGCAAATCATATCAAGCACAATAAAATCAGCGTGCTTCAACCATCCCTCTGTATCTTTTCTGTACATAAAACTTTTCCTCTCCTGATGCTGCGTGTCTCAATTTACCCCCCCGCCCGCATTGTCAGTACACGGGTGGTTCTTTATCTTCTGTCCGTCATTTTCTGTCGATTATTTTCCCTTGTCTGTTATTTATCTTTTATACCTATCACTATGTAAATTTCGATATCTTCCGGATCTTCCACACTATCCGGCAGATCTTCCACTCTGGCGGTAAACTCATCCGTCGTCACCCATGGCTGTGCAAAGAGCTTTTTGATTTCGTCAGCTTCCGTTTCTTCCTTCACATAAATTCTTGTCTGTTCAATGGAAGATCCGGGATAACTGGCGATCGCCACCTTTTTGTATCCCTCTCTTGTCAGTTTTGTCTTCCACCGGGCCGCCACGCCATCGCTTCCGCTCGCATTCAGCAGGAGGATCTGCTTTTCCCTGGCTGTCTGGGGCATAGGCTCCGACTCTGTCTCAGTTTCCGTCTCAGACTCCGTTTCTGTCACGGCATCTGTCTCTTTTTTACCGCTCTCTCCGATTGCAGATGGTTTCTTTTCATATGATGCACTTGTCTGTTTTTCTGCCTCAGACTCTGTTTCTGTTTCTGTTTCTTTTTCTCTGGGCGGAGCTGCATACTCTGTCTCATCGGCCTCCATCGTTTTGATCTGCTGCTGAAAAGACTCTTTTTTTTCTCTGCTGCACATAACGAGATACGCGATCCCCCCTAACAGCAGTAATACCGCTACAATATAAAGCAATATTTTAAATGGGTTCTGTTTTCGTCCATATAGATTTCTTTTTGCCATAGTTTCTATTCCCCTGTCGTCGTTTAGAAGGGGCAGGCAGGACCCTGTCAGATCCTGCCAACCATCCTTACTTTGCTGCTGCCTCTCCTTTTGTCAGTACCGCGAACGGTCCAAGGCACGGGAACTTAGCCGTGATCTCTCCTGTCTTCGGATCATACTTATCGATTTCGATGAAGTATACTTTTCCGGTTTTCTGATCGATCTGCATGATAAGTAAGTCATCCTTCTCCAGATCTTTTGCCGGCTCCAGCTTAAAGGATACAGTTACTCCTTCTTTCACAATTGCTGCCGGATCTACATCCTGATCGGTCTCTGCTTCTGTTTCAGCTTCTGTTTCAGTCTCTTCTTTCAGATCCATCTCATATGTCACATCTGTACCTTTTGTCAGTACCAGATCAACAAACGGCATAATTGCCTCATATTCTGACGGATCAATCTGATGACCCTTGGTTGTACGGATCTCATCTTTTGTCAGATCAAGTTCCGGATCCAGAGCTTTCAGCACATCAACAACTGTCAGTGTGGAGTTGTCATCGTTAAATTTCTCAACGATATCCGCTACATCCTTGTTTGCATACTCTTTTGTTGATACGTTCTGCACTGCCAGCTCATATCCGTCCTGAAACTCACCGGACATCACCTGCGGTGCCTCCGGAATCAACTGTCCGATACTCGGGGCTGCGATTGCGCCCATCGTCATACCGGCACTGATAACAGCCGCACAGATCATAGTGGTTAACTTCTTCATGTTGTTCTCCTCCTTTCCCAAAAATATGTGGCAGAGCCACTGTATGTTCAAACTTATCGCTAAGTTCAAACCGGATTTAAATAAAACGGAGCTTACAGCCCGCTTATCTTCAGACTTCCTCATAAAACAGATCCAGCAGAAGGCTCCGGAATGCATCTTCATCCAGATAAAATTCATCATGCAGTTCTCCCTGCTGATCCGTTCCCTGAGGACGGTAATAATTCGTATCATTAAATGACGTCTGCTCCAGCAATTTGACCAGTTTCAGATATTTGTTCCTGGTAATGCTGGTCTGCAAATGTTTCTCCATCTCAAGAGTCTTGTTCCAGACTTCGGAAGTATCCTTTTTCAAAAGCTCCTTCAGCTGAGTCACATAGGCTGTGATGTATGTCTGTTGTCTCTCGATACGTCCTTCGTTGCTGAACTCTTTTGAGGTATCCCGGTACCGGAGATACGCTTCAATATTGGTGTCATCTAAGGTTACCTGCGCGCCTTCTTTCAGCTGCGGATACTTCTCTTCCAGATCGTTGTTCGGCACAGTCAGCGTCACACCTCCGACCAGATTGTTGATCTCGGTCATGGAAGAGCGGTTCGTCACCACATATTCATTCACCGGAATGCCGTTTAACAGGCTTTCCACTGCTTCTTTGAGATTTTCACAGCTGACATCACCGCCGTTGCCGTAGCTGTAGGCGTAGCCCAGATGGCTCTTATAAGTGCCCATATCGCTGCCACTGCGCGTGTAACGGCGGATCTGCGTCATGGTATCACGGTTCAGGGCAATAATACTCATTTTTTCATTTTTTTTATCCAGCACAACCAGTGCGATGCTGTCCGCCCTGGCTTTATTGCTGTAACTCGCCGTGGCTTCCATGTCCCCCGCAGAGTCAAGTCCTGCAAACAATACTGTTGTGATCAGCGAATTGTACTGATACTCTTTACCGTCTACAGAAATCGTGCGGTAGCTGTTTTTCATATCAACAGAATTGCCTGCTGTCACATGGTGTTCCTGCTGGCTCTGCTGGGAGCGGTAAAAGAATAGTCCGGTCACCAGCACAGCAGCTCCGCCGATCAGGATACTCCCGATCATCTGTTTTTTGTTATGCCGGAACCATCGGCGGATCCGGTACCAGACGCTGTGTCTGTGATGATGCCTGTGACTGCTCATGACTTTTTCTTGCCCTTATCGGTCTTTTGCTCAGCTTTAGTATCTGTTTTTTTCTCGCCGTAACCGTATTCTCCGTAACCGTATTTGCCGTATTTACCATATCCCTTGCCCGATATGTCCACTTTGTTCAGCACGACACCGAGGATCTTGATCCCCGCATACTCCAGCTGACGCTTTGCCCGGATTGCCTGTACACGCTCAGTCTCTCCGCTCTCCACCACCAGAACGGTTCCATCACATTTCTGGGAAATCAGGGCACCGTCAATGACCGGGTTTACCGGAGGTGTATCAACGATGACATAATCATAATGCTTTTTCATCTCCTCCAGGAGCCAGGCAAATACCGGTCCCGAGACCAGTTCGCTGGGGTTGGGCGCTACTGCGCCGGTAAAAATCATATCAAGGTACTGATTACCGGTACGATATAGGATATCGTTGAGTACAACTCTGCCGCAGAGGAACTCACTCAATCCGTTGACTGTCTGATCAATCTGATATCTGGACATTGTCTTAGAATTACGAATATCGCAGTCCAGATACAGCGTAGTTTTGTTCAATGCTGCCAGGCTCCTGGCCAGCTGGAATGCAATGGAAGATTTCCCTTCATTCTGCATGGCACTGGTAATTGATATCACTTTCAGATCGTATCCGCTCAGCTGAATATTTCCTCTCAGTGTATTGATCGCTTCTCTTACCTGAAACGGCAGTTCTCCAATCTGAGGCTTGACGCATTTATAGTTAATTCCGCTTATGCTGTCCTTCCATTTCTGCTGTTGTTCCATCCGTCCCGTCTCACTTTCTTTTATTATAATAAGGTACTGCTGCCAGAACCGGCAGATGCAGATACCGTTCAATATCATCTTCGCTCTTGAGCGTGCTGTCCATCAGCATCTTCATGATCACGATTGCACACACGATACACGCCCCCAGCAGAGCTCCCATGATCAGATATTTCTTAAGCCCCGGTGTTACATCCTCCACTGCCTCAGCCACAGAATAATCGATAACCGTGGGTTCACTGCTGCCGATAATCTGATAGATCTGGCTGATGCTGACATTCAGCAGTGCATTGGTGATATTACGGCTCAGCTCCGGATCATCGCAGGTCACATTGATGTCTACGATATGTGTAGAATCAGGATTCGTGACCGTCACAAGCTGAGCGAGCTGTTTGTAATTCAGATTGAGATCCAGCTGACTGATCACGCGGTTGAGTACCGTACGGCTCTTGATGATGTTAGCGTAGTCGTCGGTCAGTGCCGCAGACAGCTGCAGATCTGAAAATGTAATCATGGAATCATTGTTGGTAATGTAGATCGAAGCATCTGCCCGGTAGGACGGTTTTACCAAAAATGTATGATAAGCTCCGAATATCAGCGCGCCCACCAGCATTGCCAGAAAAATGCTTTTCCATTTTGATCTGAGAAGATAAAAAATCTCCGCCAGGTCAATCTCCATCTCTTCTTCCTGCGTGCCTGTCACCACAGGCTGTTTCTCCATTGTCTTTTCCATACTTTCTCCTGTCAGTTTTTCTCAATATTCTCTGTATCGAATGTACCAGAATTTTTTCCTGTATCTCCGGACTCAGATTTTTCTCCATCCAGCGGACAGCCTCGTCGGCATGATACGGTCGGAAATGAACTCCGTGGCAGTCGCTGCCTACCAGATCAACTATCCCCTGCTGCATCAGACTCTGCCATCTGCTTTTGCCAAACCATTTGCGGTGGGAAAAGGTGTCAAAATTCATCTGAAGCAGGACGCCATAACTGTGCAGTTCCTCCAGTCGATCTTCTCTCTCCAGAGCTGTGTAGCGCTCAAAATGCGCCAGCACCGGCCGATATCCCTCATTCATCAGGCTGAGCAGTCCCTGCCTGATCTGCTGATAAGGTGAGTACGGTACAAATTCCACCAGCACATATCGACTCCCCGCCAGTGTCAGAATTTCTCCGCGATTCAGTTTATCAATCAGACCGGAATAGTAAAAGCACTCCTGACCGGGATAAATCTGTATCGCCAGGTGCTGTCTCCCGCAGGTATTGCTCACCAGCCGGCATACGCTCAGGATTTTTTCGGCATCCGGTTCATATCGCTCGGGGTAATAATGCGGCGTTGCAATCACTGCCCGTACTCCCTGACGGTATGCTTCTCTCAGGGTCTGCATAGTCTCTTCGATATCCCGGGATCCGTCATCCAGCCCCGGCAAAATATGACTGTGCACGTCACATAACTCTATCATCATCCCTTGCTGTCCCTCCATTGCAGGCTGCAGCGCCTGCCCTTCAGGTCTTTTGCACAACGACAAATTTCCATAGAATCTTCTGTTACGCAAAAATGGGTACTCTAAGATTATCTGTCATCTCGAATACCCTCCTGTCCTGCCTCGCTATCCTTTTTGCTCTGTTAAACCATATCTGATAGACCAATCGTATGTATTATATCGTTTTCTCCATAGCTATGCAAGCTTTTATCTTTGGTAAAATATAATTTTGTCATAATTAGTTAAAAAATAACAATCATATCCAATTTTTATATACTTTTAATCTATCCAAAGATCTGTCTGCCATAAAGCGGTCCATTCGCAATCTGCTTTCGTCAAAGCACTGTACAACCAATCCGACGGTTTTCCGTGCTTTTTTTCATATACTCAAATTATCCCTCTGTTGGCTTTTTCATTTTCCCATCAAATGAATCATCGCTTCACACATTTTTCGATGGCAGAAATTAAAATATCCATATCAATCGGCTTCGCAACATGAGCATTCATCCCGGCATTCAAAGCCGCCTGTATATCCTCTGCAAATGCATTTGCTGTCATGGCAATGATCGGGATTGTCTTTGCATCCTCTCTGTCCAGAGACCTGATCATCTTTGCAGCTTCATAACCATTCATGACCGGCATCATAATGTCCATAAGAATGACATCAAACTCACCAGGTTCACTTTTTCTGAATAGCTCAACAGCTTCCTGTCCATTCCATGCTTTTTCCACGTCAGCACCTTCATTCTGAAGCATAAATTCTGCGATTTCCATGTTCAGTTCATTGTCTTCTGTCAGAAGAATATGCAGTCCTTTTATAGATTTTTCATCTGATAC
>CAKRNX010000093.1 GCA_934371475.1 uncultured Lachnospiraceae bacterium | reverse complement strand
GTGGATGATGGTTCTACGAAAGACCGGACACCGGAGATTGCTGATCAGTATGAGAAAAAATATCCGGGCATTATCCGGGCGATCCATCAGGAAAACGGCGGTCACGGTCAGGCGGTCAATACGGGGATCCGCAATGCGACAGGCATCTATTTTAAGGTGATTGACAGCGATGACTGGGCGGACACGGAAGCGCTGAAGCAGATTGTGGCGAAACTTAAGGAGCTTGAGAAGGCGCAGACACCGGTGGATCTGTTTCTGGCCAATTTTATTTATGACAAGGTAGGAGCAAAACATAAAAAGACAATCCATTTCCGCGGCTGTTTTCCGACAGACCGGGTTTTTGAGTGGTCGGAGATGGGGCACATGAAGGAGACGCAGTATATTCTGATGCACAATATCTTCTACCGCCTGAAGACGCTCCGGGCCAGCAAAACAATACTGCCCAAGCACACATTCTACGTAGATAATATTTTTGCATTCCAGCCGTTCCCCTATGTGAAAAAGCTGTATTATATGGATGTGGATTTCTATCATTATTTCATCGGAAGAGAGGATCAGTCGGTCAATGAGCAGATCATGATCGGAAGGATTGACCAGCAGATACGTGTGAATAAGCTGATGATCGACATCATGGCAAAGCAGAATTTCGATGGTCTGGATCCCAAGATGAAGAAATATATGTATATCTATCTGGATAAGATCATGACAGTCACCACATCGCTGCTGCTGGTGAGCAAGACGCCTGAGAATCTGCAGAAAAAGAGAGAGTTGTGGGATTATCTGAGACAGAAAAGTCCCCAGATGCACCGCCATCTGAGATGGACAGTTCTGGGGATCTGCATGAATCTTCCAGGACGGGCTGGACGCGCTATTACCGTCCGCGGATATAAGATTGCCCGCCGACTCGTGGGATTTAGCTGATAGGATCAGCCCACGATCATTTTCAGCCGGCTTTTTAAAAGATCAAAAGATACTTTTTTACAGAAACCGAAGTGCTCGCCGTCGATATGGACGCAGGCTTCGGTTTCGCTTTGTATTACGGCGCGCCTGCACCGGTAAATATGAACTCCCCGAAAGTTTGTGTGCTTTCCGAAAAAAGCGGTGGGCAGCACCAGGAGAATTTTGAGCCTTGGGATCCCTTCTGCCACGATCAGATCCAGGAAATCGTCTACCGGGCTGGCTTTCGGGCAGAACATAAAGCCTCCGCCCTCATAGCGTGTATTCATGGCGGTGACAAAATAGACACCGGAAAAGGTCATCAGCTGATTGTCGTCTGTCAGAAGCCGGATGGAGAGTGTCTCCATGGAAAAGAGCATCCGGAGAGCGTTGATCAGATAAATCAGTTTTCCCAGATGAAGTTTGTTGAGTGTTTTTTTTAGGGAAGAACTGTAGGATTCATAGCAAACTGCGGCATCAAAACCGATACCGGAACTGACGGCAAAGTATTTTTTGGTGTCTCCGGATGAAGTGACGCCGATATTGATGCTGCGGAACTTGGACGGTTCCAGAATTATATTCATCAGATCCTCCAGGCTGGAAGGCAGATGCATACCGCGGGCAAAGTCATTGCCGGAACCGGTAGGAATGTAACCAAAGGTAATATCATCAAAGGTAGCCAATCCTCCCAAAAATTCATTGATCGTGCCGTCCCCGCCTACTACGATAATCGTGCAGGGCGTTTTATTCAGGGAAAGATATTCGGCCAGAGAAGCAGCCTCTCCCGGTCCTTCCAGCAGATAGCTTTCATATTCGATCTCCCGTTCCCGCAGAATTGCTTCCGCCTGTTCCCACAGACGCATTCCTTTGCCGGAACTTGAGGCAGGATTCACAATAAAGTAGTACATAAATATTCAGTCCTCCATACTGGAGTATGTTTGAAAAAGGTCTTGCAAGCATACTCTACTAGCATTGTAACAGCTTTTTGTTTGTTCCACAATGTTGTCTTTTCTTAAAATTTATGCTATGATATGGGGTATATTTGAGTCTGGAAAGAGAATGGGAAGCTGCCTGGGTGATGTCAGGGGCGTATCAGCCAGACATTTACATGAGGAGGCAGAGAATGGAAACAACCGGTAAAAATTTTATCGAGCAGATCATTGATAAAGATTTGGCGGAGGGAAAATGTGAGACAGTGTGTACCCGTTTCCCACCGGAGCCCAATGGATATCTTCATATCGGGCATGCCAAATCGATCCTGTTAAATTACGGACTGGCAGAGGAGTATCATGGAAAGTTCAATCTTCGTTTTGATGATACCAATCCGACAAAGGAAAAGACAGAGTTTGTAGATTCTATTAAAGAAGATGTAAAATGGCTGGGTGCAGACTGGGAAGACCGTCTGTTTTTTGCGTCCAACTATTTTGACCAGATGTATGAGGCAGCGGTCAAGCTGATCAAAAAGGGCAAGGCGTTTGTCTGTGACCTGACGGCAGATCAGATCAGAGAGTACCGCGGTACGCTGACCGAGCCGGGCAAGAACAGCCCTTACCGTGACAGAAGCATCGAAGAAAACCTGCAGCTGTTTGAAAATATGAAAAACGGCATGTATGAGGACGGAACAAAAGTGCTCCGCGCTAAGATTGATATGGCGTCTCCCAATATCAATATGAGAGATCCGGTGATCTACCGTGTGGCAAGGATTACACATCACAATACCGGGGATAAGTGGTGCATCTATCCGATGTATGATTTCGCTCACCCCATTGAAGATGCGATCGAGGGCGTGACCCATTCGATCTGTACGCTGGAGTTTGAGGATCACAGACCTTTGTATGATTGGGTAGTAAGAGAGCTGGAGTATCCGCATCCTCCCAGACAGATTGAGTTTGCCAAGATGTATCTGACCAATGTGGTGACAGGAAAGCGATATATCAAAAAACTGGTCATGGACGGTATAGTGGACGGCTGGGATGATCCGAGACTGGTATCGATCGCGGCGCTTCGTCGGCGCGGCTTCACACCGGAGTCTATCCGTATGTTTGTGGATCTGTGCGGCGTAAGCAAGAGCCAGAGTTCTGTTGATTATGCGATGTTAGAGTATTGCATCCGTGAAGATCTGAAGATGAAGCGCCCTCGCATGATGGCAGTGCTGGATCCGGTGAAACTGATTATCGACAATTATCCGGAAGATCAGATCGAAGAACTGGAGATTGAGAACAACCTGGAAAATCCGGAGCTGGGTATCAGAAAGGTTCCGTTCGGAAAAGAGCTTTATATTAACAGAGATGATTTTATGGAAAATCCGCCGAAAAAATATTTCCGTCTCTTCCCGGGAAATGAAGTGCGCCTGATGGGAGCGTACTTCGTAAAATGTGTGGGATTTGAGAAGGATGCAGATGGCAATGTGACAGAGATCCACTGTACCTATGATCCGGAAACCAAGTGCGGCAGCGGATTTACGGGACGTAAGGTAAAGGGTACCATTCACTGGGTGGCTGCCAAGACCGCGTTTAAAGCAGAAGTTCGTCTGTATGAGAATATCATTGACGAGGAGAAGGGCGTTTATAATGAGGACGGATCCCTCAACCTGAATCCCAATTCTCTGACCGTTCAGAAGGACTGCTATCTGGAACCGGCGCTGAAGGAGGCAAGGGCGTATGACAGTTATCAGTTTGTGCGCACCGGATTTTTCTGTGCGGACTGCAAAGATTCCAAGCCGGGTGAGCCGGTATTTAACAGAATTGTATCGCTGAAGAGTTCATTTAAGCTGCCGAAGGCTGAGTAATCATAACGAGAAAAAGACAGAACCGGGTGCGGAAGTCCGGGTGGTTTCCTGGAAAGAAAACCGCCGGGATCTGTACCCGGTTTTTCTTTCACAGAAAATTGCGTCCTGTGAAACAAAAAGCCTCCGGCAGGGATTGCAGAGGTACGCAGGAGGAAAATATGCCGGAGAAATTTTACCAGGGAATTACCGATTTTATTTTTGTTGAGCATCTGCTGCAGCAGGCGGATGTGATCTTTGTGCCGGGCGGACATTATCCGGAAGCTGCGCTGCATGCGGCGGCACTTTACCGGGAAGGATGGGCTGAATGGATCCTTCCGTCAGGCAGATACAGCATTCTGGAAGGTCAGTTTAGCGGGCCGGAGCAGAGCGAGTGGGAGTACCTTTGCCACATTCTGACAGCGAACGGAGTACCGAAGACGGCGATTTTGAGGGAAGACAGGGCTACTTTTACCTATGAGAATGCCATCCGCTCCAGAGAGGTGCTGGAGAAGGCAGGAATGCATATCAGGCGTGCGATTCTCTCCTGCCAGGCGTTTCATGCCAGGCGGTGCCTGATGTATTATCAGGAGCAGTTTCCTGAAACAGAACTGATTGTCAGCCCTGTGGAAACTAGGGGGATCGGACGAAATACCTGGTATCTGGATCCGGAAAAGATTGATGTGGTGCTGGGAGAGGTGGAGCGGTGCGGAACGCAGTTCCATGAGATTATGCGGGAGCATCTTGAACTGTAGTGGAGAAGGAGGGTTTATGATTAAACTGATTGCGTCGGACGTGGACGGGACTCTGGTGCCAGAGGGAAGCCCCTGCCTGAATCCGGAGCTGATTGAGACGATCAAAGAGCTGAAGAAAAAGGGGATTATTTTTGTGGCGGCCAGCGGACGTCAGTTTGTGAGTCTGCATCGCTTTTTTGAGCCGGTTGCCAACGATGTGATTTTTATTGCCGAGAATGGAGGATATGTGACCTGCCGCGGCCGTGAGATTGAGTGCAGCGCCATGGACCGGCCGCTGCTGGAAGAGATTGTTGCGTATATGAGAGGGGAAAAAGAAGGCTTTGGAATTGTAAACACGCCGTGGAAGGCCTATACGGAGACGAAAGACCAGACCTTCCTGAATATGCTGCGCAATGGGTATCAGATGGAATGTGATCAGATGGAAGATCTTCTGACATTGAATGAGCCGATTGTGAAAGCATCCGTTTATTTTCGGGGAGATGCGGGGCGCAAGGTTGCTGAGGCAAAGAAGCGTTTTGGAGACAGAGTTCATATTATGGCCGCCGGGGTTCACTGGATGGATTTTGTGCGAAACGATGTGGACAAGGGCAATGCGCTGGCACGGATTCAGGACCTGATGCGTATCAGCAAAGAAGAGACCATGGCGTTCGGGGACAATAATAATGATATTGGTATGCTGCTGCGTGCAGGGGAGAGTTATGCGGTGGCCAACGCCAGAGATGAGGCAAAGCAGGCGGCCAGATACATTGCGGAAAGCAACGAGCATGATGGCGTGCTTAAGGTGTTGCGCACGCTGCTGCAGCGATAAATTCGGTAATTCTGTGTCTGCATAGCGCAGGCGGAATAAAAGCTGTGCTGCCAAAGCAGTGATTCGCGGGGTGTGCGAAGCGCACTTTTGTTCTTGTGTAAGAACAGGTTGGGTTACGGTAGGATTGCAGAGGTGCGCAGGAGAAATATGTCATGCAGATGCATGACGCGTACTTCACAGTAAGAATGCAGAGACATTCTTGAATAAAAAAATAGAGCAGCAGGAGGAAAAATATGACATATGATGAGATGTGCTTGAAAACATTCCTGGAGCACCAGGAGCAGCTGTTTGATGAGCCGGTGGCAGAGACTCTGGAGGAAGCGGATTACTTTCTGGAAGACTGCATGGCGATGGTATTTCACACATTCAAAGAATTAAAACGATATTTTAAGGAAAATATGGACGCTTCCGGCATGTCGGATGAGGAGATCCGGGAAGCCAGTGAAGTGTTTGAGCTGCCGGACGGAAGGTTTCTGGTAGTAGAAGGATAACGGGGTGTTCTTGCATGATGTCATACGGCAGAACAGAAGAAAGCAAATGATATGCTGCAGGCAGTGGAAAAATTTGCCTTTTGTGTCAGTCTGCAAGATCCGCGAAAGAATAGATTTATAGTTTGATATTTACGGAAATAAAATGAGCCTGGGAAAATAAATAATATTTTCCACAGGCTTTTTTAATTATGAAAAGCAGCCAAAGCAAAAAGTCTTTGTAAAGCGGATATTCGCAAGCTGCTTTCGCAGTTTGCTCATGAACGCAGTCGTTTTGCGACTGCGTTCAAACATACCCTAACGAAACATCGGAATGATCACCTTGGTAATAAAGCCCAGTATCAGCAGATGAACCGGATAGAACCAGTAGAAGAAATATTTCAGAGAAATTCCTCTCTTGCCATTGTAAAAGTAAACCGGCAGGAAAGCCGCCGGTGCGGGCATTTCCCAAGAAATTGCGGCCGCCCCTCCCAGACACTGATAAATGCGGGAAAAGCGGAACAGGTAGAGCACCTCGATCAGAAATACACCCTTATAGCTGTAGTCTGTCTTGAGCAGGGCGGCGGCCAGCAGACCTCCGGTCAGGATCAGCAGCTGCGGGATAACCTTGCCGCAGCAGGTCTGGATACCCCAGAGAACCAGCAGTCCGATCAGCAGAGTGAAATAGACATTTTGCTTGGAGGGATAAAACCAGCTGGGTTTCAGCGCAAAGTCAAAGGGGATCTCTGAAATCAGTGCAAAGAGAAACATGCGCTGAGCATATTTTTTGACATCATGCGTGTGCAGAAAGCCTTCCACCAGAAGAAAACAGAAGAGTGGAAAGGCGATGCGGCCGATTTTGCGCATCAGAGTGTAGAGATCCTGAACCATCCGCAGGGTATCCGGATTGGCAGTCACGGAAGGCAGCCGTATCAGCGCCCGGACTACGGTTGCGCCGGTGTGATCGATCAGCATTGAAATAATGGCAATAATCTTTAGTGTACTGCCGGAGAGTCCAAATTTTTGTCTGATAGAAGTTTCCATAATGAACTAAGAAAATCCTTTCTGCAGCAACAGCTGCCGTTTTTAACACAATTAAAATGATGGGGTAGCAATGGTTATTAAAGAAGGCTGCTTTTTATAAAATGACAGGGCTCTGCTCATATTCTGTGCGAAACGGGACTCCATACCGGGAAGCAAGGATGCTCCGATAAAAATGGGAGGCGGAAAAGTCGGCATCCAGCAGGCGCTGTCCGGGTGATGTCAGCAGGGAAGCGGCATCAGAGGTACGTGCGAGCAGAGGGATGGTGCTCTGCTGTTTGATCTGGTGAAGCAGAGGGCCGGCCGTTCTGCGAAAACCGAGGAGCCGGGCATAGGGAACTGTGCGGCTGTCAGTAAATTCCTGTATCAGGTCATCGGTAATGTTCAGTACCAGATGAAGCAGCGCTCTGCGGATCCGCGCTTCTGTGATCTGTTTTGTTTTAAGCAGAGATACCAGTTCTTCATAGGAATGACCGGCAGCTGCAAAACGAAATTTGCGTATCCGGTCAGACAGATCCGGACTGATATCGAGGATCTGTTCATAATGGTCGCTGCGAAGAAGACAGTAGATGATCCATGGCATCAGGTCCGTGGAAGTAACCGGGTAACGGCAGGATTCCTGAAACAAGGTATGACAGTTATCGGGCACATAGTGCAGGACGCGGGAACTGTGCTGCATTATGCCCTTTCGCATGGCGGTGGCAGAACAGTAGGACCCATCGAGCGCTGTGCTGGAAAACAGGCTGCCTTTTCGATGAACCGGAAGGATCCGAATGGAGGAGCGGCGGTGCAGCAGACTTCTGCAGTATTCGATTCCGAGAATATTGTTTGGCGATGAGAGAAATACATCCCATACCGTTTCTTTTTCGGGAAAAAGCTGGTGCAGCTGTTGAGTCAGCGCCTGTGCGCGGGCTTGTGGAAAACTTCTGCCATGCCGCAGCGCTTTTTGAAGAGAGAGCCGGTAAGCATCGGGCTCACTGTTCAGAATGGATGCGGCGGGGATAAAAAGGGATGGATCTTCGGACTCGCAGCCAAAGCACAGCTGAGTAATGACCCCGAGACTGTCGAGCAGAGCAATGGCGCCTTCGGCAAAATATTCCGCACTGCCGCAGGCACACCAGACGGGCAGTTCCAGTACAAGATCCGCACCGTTCATGAGAGCCATGCGGGCACGGGTATATTTGTCAAAAAGAGCCGGTTCGCCGCGCTGGACAAAGTCCGGACTCATTACGATGACGATAAAATCAGCGTTTCCTTCCTCGCGGGCTTTCCGCAGCTGGTAGGCATGTCCGGTGTGAAACGGATTATATTCGGCGATGATTCCTACGATATTCATAAAATTCCTCCGGAAAATTTTCTTCAAGAGTGCCCCGGTATTCTTGCTGTGAGATGCGTGTCATGTATTTGCACTCTGTATTTTAACAGAAAGAAACGGAGAGAACAAGACAAAGAAAGTGCTTCAGGGGACAGCAGCACAGCGTGTGTTTTTTTATGAGTTCATGGCAATTTATGTCTTGTATGGAAAAATAAAATGGTTTATAATTGAAATAACGCAGAAAAATACGAAAGGAGTCATTGATCATGGGATTTATTGACGTAATTAAAGAAAAAGCAAAAGCCTGCAAAAAAACGATCGTTCTTCCGGAGTCTGAAGACAGAAGAACTTATGAAGCTGCAGCGCAGATTTTAAAAGAAGGCATTGCAGATATTATTATTGTAGGAAGTGATGAAGCAGTAAAGAAAGGCAGCGAGGGTCTGGATATTTCCGGTGCTAAAGTTGTTGATCCCGCTACTTCTGACAGAACAGCAGCCTATATCGACAAACTGGTAGAACTGAGACAGAAAAAGGGCATGACCCCGGAACAGGCAAAAGAGATCCTGCTCAATCAGTATCTGTACTACGGTGTAATGATGGTAAAAATGGGCGATGCAGACGGTATGGTATCAGG